>JAJYHM010000014.1 GCA_021784755.1 Pseudomonadota bacterium | reverse complement strand
CCGGGCACACACCCCGCGCGCCGCCCTTTTGGAGGGCGGAGAGGATTCAGGCCTTGCCCGGTCTCGCACCTTTTTCCGATAACGACCGCAGACGTGTGCACTTAGAGGAGCCCCGACATCTCGGGCGGCAGCGGGCCCATTGCCAGGCCGCCGAGCGCCTACTCGAACCCCTGCTTTGATGCGCTAAAGCCAGCCGCGCTCCTTGAAAGAGACGATGTGGCCGTCGCCGACCACGAGATGATCGACGACCCGTACGCCGATCAGGCCAAGCGCCGCAGCAAGCCGCACAGTGAGATCCCGATCGGCCAGGCTCGGCTCCGCGTGTCCTGAAGGATGATTGTGGACAAAGATGGCGGCGGCGGCGTTATGGACCAGGGCGCGTTTTACCACTTCGCGTGGATACACGGCTGCCGCGTCTATCGTGCCCTCGAACAGGACCTCCTCCACGAGTAGGCGGTGACGGATATCGAGAAACAGACAGGCGAAGGCCTCACGCGGGCGATCCCGGAAGGCGGCCGTAAGATAGCGGCGTGTCACCGAAGACGACGAGAGCACTGTGTCGCGACGTAGGCTCTCGCCTAGATGGCGCCGTCCCATCTCTAGTACGGCGCGCACCAGGGCGTACTTGGCAGGCCCTAGACCGGGTGCCTCGCAAAACACACCCTGCTCGACTGTCAGCAGGCCGCGCAATCCCCCGAATCGCGCAAGCAGCATGCGCGCAAGATCCACGGCGGTCTTGCCGCTCACCCCGGTTCTCAGGACAATGGCCAAGAGCTCGGCGTCGGATAGAGCCTCGGGGCCGTGTTGTAACAGGCGCTCGCGGGGGCGTTCGTCTACGGGCCAAGCGGAAATAGTCATGGCGACTCCTTACCGCTACGATAGCAAGAGGAAGCACCGCGCGCCGTCCGGAAAATCGCCGGCTCGCCAAAAGGATGGGAACGGACTATGCGGGACAGGGGCTCGCCTCAAGGTCGTCGGGTGGTGCTTGGCATCACAGGCGGCATAGCCGCCTACAAGGCGCCGGAGCTGGTGCGCCAACTGCGTGCCGCGGGCGCCGAGGTGCGTGCCGTGCTGTCACGCAGCGCCACGCGTTTCGTCGCCCCCGGGGCCCTTGCAGCCGTGGGCGCGGAACTGATCGACGACGAGGACACGGGGATGCTTCACATCGACCTCGCCCGCTGGGCCGACGTCGTGCTGATTGCGCCTGCAACGGCCCATCTCCTCGCGCGGCTTGCGATCGGCGCGGCGGACGACCTGCTCACGACCCTCTGCCTCGCCACTGAGGCCCCCCTCTGTGTCGCACCCGCCATGAATCGTGTGATGTGGGAGCATCCGGCGACGCGCGCAAATCACGCACAACTCCTGGGGCGCGGCGTGCTGTTCGTGGGACCCGGGCAAGGCCCTCAGGCCTGCGGCGAGAACGGCCCTGGGCGCATGAGCGAACCCGCCGAGATCGTAGCCTTCCTCGAGCGACTCTGGAGCGAAACCGGCGTCTTGCGTAATATCCCGGCGCTTGTGACTGCAGGCCCCACCTATGAGGCCTTGGACCCGGCCCGCGGCTTCACCAACCGAAGCTCCGGGAAGATGGGTTACGCCATCGCGGCGGCGCTCGCCGAGCAAGGGGCGCAGGTGGTCCTGGTGTCCGGCCCCACGGCCCTGGCCGCCCCTCCGAGGGTGCACCGGGTCCTCGTCACCAGTGCGGTCGAGATGCGCGAGGCGGTGCTCGCCCACCGCGACGGGCTGCGGCTTTTCGTGGGCGCCGCCGCCGTCGCCGACTATCGACCGGAAACGATCTCGCCACAGAAACTGAAAAAACAGGCGGACAGCCTCACCATCACCTTCGTCCGGAACCCCGACATCCTAGCCGAAGTTGCGCAATGGCAACCCCGGCCGTTTACTGTGGGGTTCGCGGCCGAGACCGAGGAACTCGAGAGTCATGCTCGCACTAAGCTCGAAAAAAAGGGGCTCGATCTCGTGATCGCAAACCCCGTGGGGGAGCCGGGTGCCGGCTTTGGGGAGGATCAAAACCGTGTGACACTGATCGATAGAGACCGTACCGTCGCGTGGACCGCCGCTCCCAAGACCGAGATTGCACGCCGGATCGTAACGGAGATCATCAAACGCTTACCGAGGAACACACACGCGTGACCGGACCCATGGTAGATCTCAAGATTCTGGATACGCGCTACGGGAAGGAATTCCCGCTACCCACCTATGCCACCGCGGGCTCCGCAGCCGTGGATCTGCGCGCCTGCGTCAAGGAACCGTTTACTCTGGCGCCATCGGACTGCCGGCTCGTGCCGACCGGTCTTGCCCTCCACATCGCCGACCGCGCCTATGCCGCGCTCATCCTGCCGCGCTCAGGGCTCGGACACAAAGGGCTTGTCCTCGGCAATACCGTGGGCCTCATCGATTCCGACTATCAGGGCGAGATCAGCTTGTCCTGCTGGAACCGCAGCGGCGAGCCGTTCACGATCGCCCCGGGCGACCGCGTGGCCCAGCTTTTGATCGTGCCGGTGGTCACGGCACACTTCCGTATCGTCGATCAATTCGAGCAGGCGACCGAGCGTGGCGAGTCCGGTTTCGGTCACTCGGGCATCCGTTAACATACCAACCTCGCCCTCCATGGGCCCCACCAGGAGACATGTGATCGATGACCCCGACCTCCACCGCAACGCGCACCGATCTTCCGCCCGCCGGCATTTTCAAGTCCTACGACATACGGGGCATCGTCGACGTCGAATTGAAACCCGAGCATGTGCGCGCCATCGGACAGGCGATCGGCAGCGAGGCGCGTGACCGTGGTCGCTCCACGATCGTCATCGCCCGCGATGGGAGGCTTTCGGGACCGGCACTGCTTCAGGCCTTAAGCGCAGGACTCACCGCAAGTGGCTGCGACGTCATCGACATAGGGCTCGTGCCCACCCCACTGCTCTACTTCGCCACCCTCGCCTTCGAGACCGGGTCGGGCGTCATGCTGACCGGGAGCCATAACCCGCCCCAATACAACGGTTTGAAAATCCTGCTCGACGGCGAGACCTTGTCCGGCGCGCAGATCACGGCGCTCTACCAACGCCTCGTCGAAGGCCGCCTTGCCAGCGGCGCCGGCACGAGCCGCTCCGCCGACATCCGCCAGACCTATCTCGATCGGGTCACAGGCGATGTGCGGCTAAAGCGCCCCTTGAAGGTCGTACTTGACTGCGGCAACGGCGCGACCGGAGAGGTCGCCCCGGCCCTCTTTGGCGCGCTGGGCTGCTCACTCACAACCTTGTTCGGCGAAATCGACGGACACTTTCCCAACCACCATCCCGACCCGAGTCAGCCGGAGAATCTGCGAGACCTCCAGAAGCGCGTTATCGCGGAAGGTGCCGATGTCGGGCTTGCCTTTGACGGCGACGGGGACCGCCTGGCCGTGGTGGCGCCGGATGGCGCCATCATCTGGCCGGACCGACAACTCATACTCTTTGCCCGCGACGTCCTGTCCCGCCACCCCGATGGCCAGATCCTCTACGACGTCAAATGCTCGCGCGCCCTGGACGAGGCGATACGGGAGGCCGGCGGCCGCCCCCTTATGTGGAAGACCGGGCACTCTTTCATAAAGGCCCGCATCCGGGAGGGCGACGTGCTGCTCGCGGGCGAAATGAGCGGCCACATCTTCTTCAAGGAACGCTGGACCGGTTTCGACGATGGGCTGTATGCCGGGGCCAGGCTTTTGGAGCTCCTCGCCAAGAGCCCCGTGCCGCCGGCAGCGGTCTTCGGCGCGCTCCCCAACACCGTCAACACCCCGGAGATCCAGATCCAGGTTACGACCGAAAGCCCGCACGCCTTGGTGGACCTCCTGGTGCAGGCCGCGCATTTCCCGGACGCCCGGGTCACAACGATAGACGGCCTGCGGGTGGATTTTCCGGATGGCTTCGGACTCATACGGGCCTCCAACACCACCCCCATACTCGTGTTGAGGTTCGAGGGCACGACACAAGAGGCGCTCGAACGCATCCAAGCCCGTTTCCGCGATCTCATGAAAGGCGTGCGGCCGGCGCTGGCGACCTGGTAGACGTGCGGCACGGCGTAATTATTCCCCGGAAATTTCCGCGAATCCGACGGGGTCCGGGGTTGTCAGCACGGGCATTTGGCGCCATCCTGTACGGCTGTGGCACGACCCGATAACCGAAAAATGAGGAGAACAACCACCATGCGTCGATTTCTCGCTGGAGCCGCGTTAGTGCTCGGAACGGCCAGCACCTGCTATGCGCACAACCCGCTGAACGCGATCAAAGGGCCCCACATCGACCTCGACAAGACGGTGATCAAAGTGCCGCTCGCGAAGGGTGTCTCCCCGAAAGACGCGGTGCAGGCCATGAAGATCGAGGCGAATACCGTCAATATGAAATACGTAGGTGATCTGCCGCTCTCGAAACAGCTGAAATTGATGGGTATCAAGTCGGGCATCCTGACCGTGTACGAGTTCTGCAGCCCACCCATAGCCCACGTCATGGTGGAAGCTGACCCGGCCTTCGCCGCCTACCTGCCCTGCCGTATCACCATGGTGGCCTCGCGCGGCCGTGTCTGGCTCGAAATGTTGAATCTCAACATGATCATCAACGGGGCCCACCTGAAGGGCAAAATGCGCACCCAGGCCCTCCGGGTACGCAACGACCTCGACTCCATCCTCTGGGCCGGCGCCCAGGGTAACTGGTAGAGCCAGTGCACAAGGCCGGCTGGGCCTTGGCGCTCACCGTCCTCCTGGCGACCCCGGTGCCGGGCCATGCGGCGGCGACCGGGGTGATCTTCCAGGTCAGCACGAACTCCCCCGCCACCTGGAAGGTGGCCGTCCATAATGTCCGCAACCTCGAGCGTGCCACCGGCATGCCCGGCAATCGCATCGAGGTCGTGGTCTTCTCCCGCGCGGCGCGCATGCTGCTCAAGGACTCGCCCGTGGCCCCCAATCTGGATGCCCTCCATGCATCGGGGGTCACGATCGAGGCCTGCAAAGCCAGTATTCGCGAGACGGGGCTCAGGCTCTCGGCGATCCTCCCCTTCGTGCGCTACGTTCCCTCTGGGGTGGCCGAGATCGTGCGCCGCGAGCGCCAGGGCTGGGCCTACGTGCGACCCTGAGAACGCGCCCGAGTCACGCGTACACCGTCAAGCCGCACGCGCCCCCGGGCACTGGATCAAGACCTGGGTATAACCGTCCCCCGTTGGTCGAATTTCTGGTAGGCCTCGGGAGCCTGATCGATCGCGATCCGGTAACTCACGGTCTTGCTGGGCTTGGCGCGCCCGGCGATGATGAGGTCGTACAGAGACTCGTTATACCCGCGACCGCCTCACCCCACGCGCTCGATGACACCCATGATCTCATGACCCACCACATGGCTTTTCGGGAGGGCTATGCGTCCCTCGTACATATGGAGATCGCTTCCGCAGATCGCCGAGATCGTGACCCTGAGCGTCGCATCTTTGACGCCTGCGGTCCCAGGCGCCTTCTCGTCGACCACGCGCATCCGATTTTCCCCTTCGTACATCACGGCTTTCATAGGCAATCCCCTCGACTGGGCTGGTTCGCGTCACACCCCGGGCATCTGCGGCCTGCGCAGCGCACTCCCGAGATCCGCTTTCAGAGACCCACGAGGATCTTGCGAGTTCGCGGCTACTCGGCCTTGGTCCTCGCTCGAGGGTGACTTGCGCGCGCCCCGCCCCCAGGGCCACCCCATTCACGGGGACCTGCTTGCCTAACTCGGAGGCGACCTTAAGCGCGTAGCGCGGGTGCGCCCTTGGGGCCGTCATAGTGATAACGGCGCAGTACCGCCTGACCTGCCGGCGCGCGCAGCCAGGCGATGAAGCGGCGGGCCGCCACCGCGTTCCCGCTGCCATGCAAAACCGCGGCGTAGAACACAAGCGGGGACGGCCTATGCACGCGGCCTTGCAGGCGCAATGACACGGTCTCGTAGGTCTTCTCATAGGCCGCATCACCAAGATTGATGGAAGGCGGCAAGGTCAGGTAAGGCAGGCTCAGGGCGGCCGGCTGCGGCTTGTAGGCCGCGCTTGCATCGAGTTGGCCGCCCTGGAGGCGCGCCATGACCTCGGGCTCGGGGAAGATTTGGCGATTATTGATGACAGGGCCCAGGACCCGCCGGACGAGCCCAGGCACGCCGTAGTAGCGCTCCGCTAAATCCATCATAAAGAGGACGTTAAGACCTTGCGGATCGGTCAGGGGGTCTGTGCGGCCAAAGCGCACGCCCGGCTCCTCCAAGACCCGCCACCAGGGCTTATGGCCGCCGCGCCCCGCCCCGGCAAACGCGGCCGCCAGGGGCGTGCGCGGACTATAGGCGAGGACGAGTTCGGTGCTTGCCACGGCGAAGGCCTCTTGCGCATGGCCCGCACGCAGCACGAGATCCATGGGCCCACGCGTGATCGAGATGAACACGTCCGGACGGATAGTGCCAGCTATGATCATGTGAGCCAGTCCCAAAGCCCCCTGGGCACGCCCTTCGATGCGCAGGCCGAAGTCGCGCGCCATCGCCGGCGCCACACCGCCATGCATGAGTGCGCCCATGGAACCGGCGTACGCCACCTGCAACACACCCCGCTCGCGGGCCCTGACGAACCCAGGCACCGAAAACGCGGAAAGTCCGCCCACCGCCCCCCACAAAAACTGCCGTCTCGTCAAACCCATAAGCCCTCCGAAAAAATATCGCCTGACGGCAGTCGCCGCACTGACGCGCACCGGACCCTCATCACAGAACCCCCGACGTCTCGCGCTCTATCTCAGCCGGTGACCACGAGAATGATATATCAAGGCATAGGCACCCATGCCCCTTGCGCCGCCACAGGGTCCGGCGGCGCCAGATCATTGCGCCCATCGCGATGCGGGCCAGTCGATAGCGCCGGGATCCCGCAAATCGCCGGGGCCCGGGGCTGCATGGCCTAAGTCTTGGGGAGGGTTACGCCCTTCTGGCCTTGGTACTTGCCGCCACGATCCTTATAGGAGGTCTCGCAGGCTTCGTCGGCCTCAAAGAAAATCACCTGCGCCACCCCCTCGTTCGCGTATATCTTCGCAGGCAAGGGCGAGGTGTTTGAGAACTCGAGCGTGACGTGACCCTCCCACTCCGGCTCGAAGGGCGTCACATTGACAATGATGCCGCAGCGCGCGTAGGTGGAATTGTGCACGATCAGCCCATTGGCGAGGAAATTGTGCAATCCGGGGACTTCGATGTCGTAGACCGGCTCTTGACCCGCCGGATGGATGGCCGCCACCCGATCCCACTCGGCGGCACCGCGAACATAGGCACCATCGGTGCCGTTGCCGCGATACGCGAGGGCTCTGTCCTGCGTGAGCAAGCGCGCGCCCAGACCTTCCTCGACTGTCCGGCAGGACAGACCAAGACGAGTAGCCAAGTGGCGTAACTCATCGATCAGAGAGTGCGCGGCCAAGAGGCCCTCGCTCGCGGAATCCTTCATGACGACAGCGACGAAACGGGCGACATCGGCACGCGGGGCGCGAAAGACCGCATCCGGGAGGGCATCGATCATGCCGGCCTGCGCCTGCGCCCGCACGAGATGCCCGAGTCGCTCGGGGGCGATCAAGGGCTCGGTGCCAAAAAAAGGCGCCGACACGGCGGCCGCAAGCCTATCGCCGACGGCGAGATCCGAAAGCGGTACCCAGCCTGTGGGCGTGAGTAAGGGATGATTGGCCGTCGCGGTAAGCGATAAGCCGCTTTCCGTGACGAGCCGCCATACGGGTTTGACCCCATGGGAGGCCAGCGCCGCAACCCGCGCCTGACGCATCCCTCCAGGGGCGAGCGCCGCGGTGCGCCGCGCCCGACCCCAATCCCTGATGCGCAGGTACTCGCCCGTGTCGGCGTCGAGCACGCGCGTATCGCCGGTCACGCACTTACCAAGACAGATCGTAAGGACGTTACGCGGGATACGAAAGTATTCGACGGTGCGCGCCAGCGCGAAGGAATTGGGCGGTATGATGCATACGTCGCCGTGAAAATCCACGAAGCTATTGGCGTCGAAGTTCTTCGGATCGACGATCACGGAATTGATGTTCGTAAAGATCTTGAACTCGTTGGAACAACGGATATCGTAGCCGTAGCTCGACGTGCCGAAGGACACGAGGCGCTCTTCCCCCCGCGACTTCACCTGACCGGGCTCGAAGGGCTCGATCATCCCATGATCCTGCGCCATCCGCCGGATCCATTTGTCAGATTTTATGCTCATCCCTCACCCGGACCGCGCCGGTCTCCTCCCAGAGGCCCTGACGCCGTCAGGTGTTTTGAATGACGATATTCGGGAAACTCCCCGAAAAATCCTTCTTCATGAGAGCCAGCCGGCCGCCGATACGCCGTGCGATCTCCCGATAAATCTCCGCGATGCGGCCCTCGGGATCGGCCACGACCGTGGGCCGGCCGCCGTCGGCGTCGGCACAGATGCGCAGATCAAGGGGCAAGGCGCCCAGAAAGTCGACATCGTACTGCTCCGCCATCTTGAGCCCGCCGCCGGCTCCGAAAATATGCTCCTCATGACCGCACTGGCTGCAGATATGGGTGCTCATATTCTCCACAATGCCGATCACGGGGATCTCAACCTTCTCGAACATCTTCAAACCCTTGCGGGCATCAAGCAGGGCGATGTCCTGGGGGGTCGTGACGATCACGGCACCGGTCACCGGTACCTTCTGCGCGAGCGTAAGCTGGATGTCGCCCGTGCCCGGAGGCAGGTCGACCACGAGATAGTCGAGATCCTGCCAGTTGGTGTCGCGCAAGAGCTGCTCCAGGGCCTGGGTGACCATGGGGCCGCGCCAGATCATGGGGGTCTCTTCGTCGATCAGATAGCCTATGGACATCGACTGGAGATGATAGCTCGGGACCGGCTCCATACGCCGCCCGTCCTTGGACTCGGGCTTGGCGCGCGAACCGAGCATCCGCGGTTGACTCGGGCCATAGATGTCCGCATCGAGGATACCGACCTTCGCTCCCTCCGCCGACAGCGCCAGGGCCAGATTCACGGCAGTGGTGGATTTGCCGACGCCCCCCTTGCCGGAAGCGATGGCGATAATATTCTTGACCCCTGGGATGGGTTTGACCCCCTTCTGGACGCCATGGGCCACGATCCGGGACTCGACCGTCACATGCGCCGTCTTGACCCCTTTGACCCCCAAGATCTTGTCGCGCAAGCGCGTTGCAAGCGCGTCCCTCACACCGTTTGCGGGATAACCCAGGACCACTTCGACCGAAACGGCGTCACCATCCACCTTGATTTGCTTGATGGCCTTCGCGGTCACCAAATCCTGCTCCAAATACGGGTCTATGACCTCTTTCAAGGCCGTTTCCACCTGAAGCTGGGAGACATCCGCCATAGTGTACTTCTCCTGAAATGCCCTGCCGGACCACGGGGTTTAGGCTCGCCATCCTACACCGGGCGGCCCAAAACCGGAACGGGTCGGCGACCCCCGAGGAGCCGGAGACGACCTCGGGGCCCGCGCCGAACTTGGCCGCGCCCCCCTGATCTGCTACCTTTCGGCGTCCTAGGGGAAAATCGCATGCCAAACGACCGCAAAGTGCTGGTGACGAGCGCGCTGCCGTACGCCAATGGGCCTATTCATATCGGCCACATGGTCGAATACATCCAGACCGACGTGTTCGTCCGCTATCAGCGGCTGCGCGGCCGGGTCTGCTACTACCTCTGCGCTGACGACACGCATGGCACCCCCATCATGCTGAAGGCCCAGGCCGAGGGGATCTTGCCCGAACAGCTCATTACGCGCGTCGCTGCCGAACACCTGCGCGACTTCACCGACTTCGGCATCTCCTTCGACCGCTTCGGGTCCACGCACAGCGACGAAAACCGCACCCTGTCCGAGCATTTCTACACGCGGCTTGCGGCGGCGGGCCACATCGCCACGCGCACCATCGAGCAGGCCTTCGATCCGGTCAAGCAGATGTTTCTTCCAGACCGCTTCATCCGCGGCGAATGCCCGCGCTGTCATGCCGCCGACCAGTACGGGGATTCCTGCGAGTCCTGCGGTGCCACCTACACACCCGCGGAGCTCATACACCCGGTCTCGGCCTTGAGTGGGGCCGCCCCCATCACCAAGAACTCCGAGCACTATTTCTTTAAGCTCGGCGACTTCAGCGACGACCTCAAGGCCTTCACGGCCAGCGACGCCCTCCCCAAGGAGGCCGGCCACAAACTCGCCGAATGGCTGACCGAAGGCCTGAGCGATTGGGATATAAGCCGCGACGCGCCCTACTTCGGGTTCGAGATCCCGGGTGCCAAGGATAAATACTTCTATGTGTGGCTGGATGCCCCGGTCGGCTATATCGCGACCTTCTGGCAACTCCGGTCCCGCCTCGAGGGCCGGGCCCTCGATATCGATGCCGTGCGCGCACAGTGGTCGCAATACACGATCCATCACTTCATCGGCAAGGACATCCTGAACTTCCACGGCCTGTTCTGGCCGGCCATGCTCAAGGCCGCTGACTTCGCGCAGCCCGCGGCCATTCATGTGCATGGCTTTCTGACCGTCAATGGCAAGAAGATGTCGAAGTCGCGTGGGACCTTCATCACCGCGCGCCGCTACCTCGATGTCCTCCCGGCCGAGTACCTGCGCTACTATTTCGCGGCCAAACTGAACGGCGCAATCGAAGACATCGATCTCAATCTCGATGACTTCCGCGCCCGCATCAACGCCGACCTCGTGGGCAAGCTCGTGAACATCGCGAGCCGCTCGGCGCAACTGCTCGCCCGACACCTCGACAACACCCTGGCCGATGTGCTGCCCGATGCCTCGCTGTACGCTGAATTCCTGAAGGCGAGCGCCGCCATCGAAGACGGCTACGAGGCCTGCGAATACAGCCGCGCCGTGAAGATCGTCATGGATCTCGCCGACCGCGCGAACCGCTATGTCGATGAGACGCGTCCCTGGGAAATCGCGCGGGACCCTGAACGCCACCCGGAATTACGGGGCGTTTGTACTCAGGCCTTGAACCTGTTCCGGGTTCTGATCGCCTACCTGAAACCCATCCTTCCAGAGACCGCAGCCAAGGTGGAGACTTTGCTCGGGGGACCGGAACTGAACTTTGAGAGCATAAAGACGCCACGACTTGCCTGCGCCATACAACCCTATGTGCACCTCATGCGACGCATAGAAGCGGCCGATCTCGCGCCCCTCATCGATGAGGGAGGGATGGAGGGTGCCGCGCCCAAGGCGGCGGCCGCGCCGGCGCGCGCCGCCACCGTGCAGACCCCCGCGAAGGAGACTGAGGCAGCGGGAACGATCTCAGCCGAGGACTTTGCGCGCATCGATCTGCGGGTCGCAAGGGTGGTCGCCGCGGACTATGTCGAGGGCGCAGATAAGCTCCTCAAACTCTCGCTCGACCTGAACGAAGGCCGCCTACGAACCGTGTTCGCGGGTATCCGCCATGCCTATGCTCCGGAAGATCTCGTGGGCCGCCTGGTCGTCTGTGTGGCCAACCTGAAGCCTCGCAAGATGCGCTTCGGCGTCTCCGAGGGCATGGTGCTCGCGGCCTCCGACGCACAGGGTCTCGTGGTCCTCAATCCCGGAGAGGGTGCGCGACCAGGCATGACGATCCGCTGATCCGCCGTCGCGCGAATGGCCCAGCCTGCATGGAGTCGCGTGACCACAAGCGCCAGGCATAGCGGCCCCGTCTTTGGTCTCGCATCTCGATACCGAACCGGCGGCCACAGCTGTGACAACGCTGCTCACACCGGAGGCCAAGCGTTACGGTGCAACGCCGGCAGCGTATCGCTGTAGCCGCCCGCCCCCGGCGCGTGCCTCAGCCAGCAACTGGTTCCAGTCGTCCGGAGGATGGCCGTTTTCCAGCATCTTGCGGAACACCCGATAGGCATCGTCGCTGCTCTCGTAGGCGCGCTTGGTGTCCTCGTCGTTGACCCAGGCCAGCACAATCACCTTGCTCGGCGCGTGGTAGCGGAAGAATAGCCGGTACTGCTGAAAGAACTTGGCTCTGAACCAGTGCTTGTGGTCGTCGCCGAGGGTGTTGCCCTGCCGATATTCCGGCCGTGCCGGGTCTTGCGGGATAACATCGAACGCCAACTTGGTGATCGCCGCCAGTCGCTTGGCGGTGTTTTTCTTCATATACCCGACAGGATCCTTCTGCTTGAACGCCTCAACCTGCCGTGCCAAGGCTTCCAGTTGTGCGAGGAATAGCGGGTGGGCAAAAACGGTCCAGCCGTGAATCACTATGGGCGCGGGCTTGCTTGCGCTCATTCATCGTCCGCCGACAAGGGGGTCTCGAGATCGACTTCGATGCCGCCGGTCAACGACTGGAGGTGCCGCACGAAGCGGGAGTCGACAGCCTGGAGTCGCTCCGGATGGCTGGCGATGTCGCGGGCCAGGAAGCCGAGGAACGAGCCAAGCACCGGATCATCTTCCTCCGGGGGCTTGGCGCGGGACAGCACGACTTCGCCGCCAGGGCGAATGGTGTAGTGGATCTTGTCGCGCTTGCCCAGCTGGAGGGCGCGGCGCACGGTTTCCGGCACAGTAGTCTGATAGCGGTCGGTCAGCGTGGATTCGACTTCGAGGGTGGCCGCCATGGCGCTCTCCGGTCAAAAAAGGGTGGATGTCATGCATGGTAATGCAATCGCCTTGTCT
>JAJYHM010000004.1 GCA_021784755.1 Pseudomonadota bacterium | reverse complement strand
CTAGGAGGGGCTCGCCTTGGCACGTGCGATCATGACGACGTCACCCGCGTCCAGATGCACATCATAGCCCCAGAGCTGCGCGACATGGTCAAGAGTCCTTTTGGCTTCCGCCTGATCCAAAGGGTAGGTATCCATCTTCTTTAGATGCAGATGCCGATCACCCCAGCGATTGACCGCGACCACCTCAATGTCGGGTGAACGCGCGGACTCGGCGATCTGTCGGGCAAGCGCGCTGCGCAGATAGTGATAACCTTGATCGTCATGTACCGCCGTCACTTCGAAGGACTCGCCCTTGGGCTCATTGGCGAGAGCAAAGAGATGCAGGTCACGCATCACCTTAGGAGACAGATATTGTAGGACAAAGCTCTCATCGCGGAATTCGCGCATCGCAAAATGAATCTGCCTCAACCAGTCCGGATCGCCCGCAAACCCAAACCACTCCCTGTCCTCCTTAGTCGGGTTTAGGCATATTCTCTTAATATCCTGGAAGATGGCAAAACCTAGGGTGTAGGGGTTGATACCGCTATAGCGGCGACTATCGAAATCCGGCTGGAAGGTCACTGCCGTGTGGCTCGCATAGAACTCGAGCAATGCCCCGTCGCTTATGAGTCCCTTCGCGTGCAGGCTGTGCATGACGTGATAATGCACGAAACAGGCAAAACCCTCATTCATGATCTTGGTCTGTCCTTGCGGATACAGATACTGGGCGATCTTGCGCACGATGCGCAGAATCTCCCTCTTCCAAGTCTCGAGGGTCGGCGCATTCTTCTCAATGAAGTAGATGAGGTTCTCCTGCGGCTCCCGCGGGAACCGGTCCTCTTGCGGCGCCACGGCGGCTTCAGCCGCGCCTGGGACCGTGCGCCAGATCTCAGAGAGGTGCTGCTCGATGAACTCCGCGCGTTCGCGCCTCTTCCTTTCCTCCTCGCGCGTCGAGAGTTTCCGGGGTCGGCGCGCGCGGTCGATGGCATTACGATTCAGGGCATGGGCGGCATCGATCACATCGGATACCACATCGATCCCGTACTGCTCCTCGCAATGCGCTATATAACCCTTGCCAAACTCAAGGTAATCCAGTATGCCTTCTGCGTCTGTCCATTGCTGGAAGAAGCTGTTGTTCTTGAAAAAAGCGTTGTGACCAAAGGCGGCGTGGGCAATGACGAGCGTCTGCATCACCATGGTGTTCTCTTCCATGAGATAGCTGATGCAGGGGTTGCTATTGATGACGAGTTCGTAGGCAAGCCCCATCTCGCCACGCCGGTACTGGCCGGTCTCGATCGCCCGCTGCTTCCCGAACGACCAGTGCGGGTAATACATCGGCAGGCCCGTGGAGGCATAGGCATCAAGCATCTGCTCGGCTGTAATCACCTCGAGCTGGTTTGGGTAGGTGTCGAGCGCAAGCTCCGCCTCAGCGATCTCCGCTATGCGCTCGGTAACGTTGGCGATGCGCTCGAAAGTCCATTCGTTGTCGGAAAAAAGCAGCGTGCCTTCGTCAGCCATGCGCCACCCCTGCCTTAGGAGTAAAGAGCGTCCGGAATAAGGGGTATATGTCTTCGGTCCGACGGGCGCGCGCGGTCATGAGCTCAGGGAACTCCTGGGCGATCGATCTGTAGATGCGCATAAGCGCGCTCTCTTGATCTTGGTTCACCTCCAGGTAGAACATATTGCGCAGATGCGGCAACAGTCCGAGCACGCGTTCCTGCACGAAACGATTATCATCTTGCGCATTGTCGCCGTCGGAAGCCTGCGCCACATATATGTTCCAATGTTCCGCCGGAAACCGTTCAGCCATGATGTCCTCGACCAACTCAAGCGCGGGTGACACGAGCGTCCCTCCCCCTTCCTTGGCGCCAAAGAACTCCTGTTCGGTGCACTCCGAAGCCTCTCCATGATGCTTTATGAAGACAAGCTCCACAGAACGGTACTGTCGGTGGATAAAGAGATACAGCAACAAGAAGAAGCGCTTGGCGAGATCCTTTTCTATGTCGCCCATGCTGCCCGACACATCCATCACGCAGAAAATGACGGCGCTCGTCACCGGGTGCGGCTGCTGATCGATATGTGCAAACCGCAGATCCGACTCGTCTATAAACGGTATGGCCTTGAGCTTGCGCTCCAAGACCTTAATCTCCTCCCGGATCTCGTCCAGGCGAAACCGCTCTATGCTCGTATCCTCGCCATGGCCATGCCGGGTCCGGATCTCTTCTTCAAGGGTTTCCGCCTGCCGCACCAGCGCCTCGAGTTCCCCCTTTTTTCGCGACCGCAACGCCATACGCCGTGCGCGGGCCGTGCGCATCGTGCGTCCGATATGCATGCGTGAGGCACTGCCCTCCTTCACGAAGCCGGCGCGACGCCACTGGTCCAGCTGGATATCTTCGGTGCGCGTCTGCTGAAGATTTGGCAACTCGAGACCTTCGAAGAGCACGGACAGAAACTCGTCGGCCGACAGGACGATGGCGATTTCGTCGTCGCCGAGACCCTCGGAGGCTCCCGCACCTTCGTCGCCCCCTCCGTCCCCCGCATCGCCGCCTTGAGGCTTCGGGATCCGGTCACCGCGTCTGAATTCCTTATTGCCCGGCAAGATCTGCTCCCAAGCTGCGTCACGCATGTCGCGCCGAAAGCTAGGCTCGTGCAGGTCCTTGGTGGGAATGGCGATGGGCTGCTCGGTATCGAGCATGTCTCCGAGCGACCGACGACGCGCGAGCTTTTCGACCGCCGCCTTGATACGCCCGCGTACGCGCCTTTGCAGGCGATCCTGATTGGCGCTGGAGCGCGTCCCCAAATTGCGCCGATCTATGATCACGCTCATGGAAACTCCTCCCTCAAAACGGCCGCCCCGAAGGCCGGCCCGCCACCGTCATGCCTCAATGATGCTTCCGGTAGCGCATATACCAATCCACCAACAAGCGCACCTGCTTCTCGGTATAGCCCTTTTCCTGCATGCGCACCACAAAGTCGTGATGTTTGCGCTCGTCTTCGGACGTCCGCTTCTTGCCGAACGATATCACCGGCAGCAGATCCTCGGTGTTGGCGAACATCTTCTTTTCGATCACCGCCCGCAACTTCTCGTAGCTCGTCCATGCCGGACTCTTGCCGCCATTGTTGGCCTTGGCCCGTAAAACAAAATTCACGACCTCATTGCGAAAATCCTTGGGGTTGGCAATCCCCGCCGGCTTCTCGATCTTCTCAAGATCCTCGTTCAACAAGGTACGGTTCATGATCTGACCTGTATCCGGGTCACGAAACTCGGTGTCCTGCAACCAAAAGTCGGCATACTGGATGTAACGATCGAACAGGTTCTGCCCGTAGTCGCCGTAACTCTCGAGATAGGCCTTCTGGATCTCGAGGCCCAGAAACTCCGCGTACCGCGAGGCGAGCTCATCCTTCAGGAAACCGAGATAACGGGCTTCAAGATCCGGCGGAAACTGCTCGGCGCGGACTTGGGTCTCCAGGATGTGCAGAAGATGGACTGGATTCGCCGCCACCTCCTCGCTATCGTAATTGAAGGTCCGCGACAATATCTTATAGGCAAAGCGCGTCGATATACCATCCATGCCCTCGTCGACACCCGCGACATCGCGATATTCCTGCATACTCTTGGCTTGCTGGTCACGATCCTTCAAGGTCTTGCCGTCATAGATCTCCATCTTCGACCAGAGGCTGCTATTCCCTGGATCCTTGAGGCGACTTAAGACCGAGAACCGCGCCAGCATCTCAAGGGTATCAGTCGCGCATGGGGCGTCGTTTAAGGCGCTGTTTTCAAGGAGCTTGCGATAGATACGCGTCTCCTCGGTCACGCGCAGGCAATAGGGGACCTTGACGATAAAAACGCGGTCGAGGAAGGCCTCATTGCGCTTATTGTTCCGAAAGGCAGCCCACTCCGATTCGTTGCTGTGGGCCAAGATGATCCCCTGGTAGGGCATGGCCCCAAAACCCTCCGTACCGTTGTAGGTCCCCTCTTGGGTCGCCGTCAGCAAGGGATGCAACATCTTGATGGGCGCCTTGAACATCTCGACGAACTCGAGCACGCCCTGGGTGGTCACATTCAGGCCGCCCGCGTACGAGTACGCATCCGGGTCATCCTGGGAGAAATCTTCGAGTTTGCGGATGTCGACTTTGCCGACAAGGCTAGCGATGTCCTGGTTGTTCTCGTCACCCGGCTCGACCTTCGTGATCCCAATCTGGTGCAGCTGCGAGGGGTTCAGACGCACGACTGAGAAGCGCCGGAGATCGCCCTCGAATTCCCGCAAACGCTTGGCGGCCCATGGCGACATGACACTTTGCAACGCACGTCGCGGGATACCGTAGCGGTCCTCAAGGATGGGTCCGTCCTCTTCCTGGTCAAAAAGCCCAAGCGGTGACTCATAAAGGGGCGAAACACGTCCGTCGGCCGCGAGGCAATAGATTGGGTATCTTTCCATGAGGGCCTTCAGGCGCTCGGCAAGCGACGACTTGGCGGCCCCGACCGGGCCCAGGAGATAGAGGATCTGCTTGCGCTCCTCAAGCCCCTGAGCGGCGTGCCGAAAATAAGACACGAGGTTCTCCACCACGTCCTCGATCCCATAAAAATCTTCGAACGCGGGATAAGTCAGGATCTTGCGGTTCATGAAGATGCGTGCAAGCCGCGGATCTGACTGCGTGTCGACCACACGCGGCTCGCCGATCGCCGCCAGCATGCGCTCGGCAGCCAAGGCATAGGCAAGCGGCTCCTTGGCGCAGAGCTTGAGGTATTCATCAAGCGTCATCGTCACTTCCCGCAGCTGCTGGAATCGCTCTTGATATCGGTCAAATAACGCCATAATCCATCCCTCGTCGTCTCTCGTCCGAAATCTACGCCGCCTTCTTGCGCGCGGGTGACATCCGCTGTACGCGCCATGCGCGCGACCCTCGATGCCACCGCCTGCCGACCTCTAAATAGCCAACGCCCCCTTATCTTGCGTTACCTCATCCCCACGGCCGCTCCACTCACCACTGAGTCGGACCATCGTGAGCCATCGGCCGGTCACCTTATCTGCGACCCTGCGCGACACCGCACAGACATACCATCCAAGTTTAGACGCGCTTTCCCCGAAGTACGCATTCCGCGTACACGTTTTTCGATGAACGGTCCGCACGCTGTCTATCGCCATATTGCTCCGCCGTTCAACGTCACGGGCGCGGCCGCTTCGTCAGCGTCTTGGATGCGATGTCGTCCTGATTGGTTCCGCGTTTCGTGGAGCCCCTGTCCGATATCACACCAAAACTCCATCCGCGTACACCTCATATCGCAGCAAGTTCCATGCCGTACTAGACGCGTACTACCTGTCATCCGCCACTCTACCGTCTTGCTCAACGACCCTACACCGGCCCCGTCTATATCGCCATCCTCCAACGCGATCCCTGATCATTGTGTGGGGGTTCAGCGACTCATGACTTAGTCGGAGGGTCACCCGCCGCCACGCCATCGTCCCCGACCCTAGCCGGATCACGATCGTCTGATGGGCCGGCAGACCTACTACAACCCGCGCCGGCAGGCGGCCCTGCCGCGACGCCAAGAAGGGTGCGCCACTGCGCCTGCCTCGATCGCGCTGGCACATGGCGGATGCAGCGGTAATCTTGAGGTCCGGCCAGAGCCATGTAATCATGGCGCGCGCTTGAGGCCTGCGGCCCCTTGCTGCGTCGCTGCAGGTGCGTGAACATCTCTATGCCTTGGTAGCGACGCCAGGGACTGGGTCCGACGCAGCCATTCCTAGCCCTGAGGCCGCCTGTGATGTCGCTTGTAGCCCCCCGTCTCCCGCCCACCGAGTCGCTGAGCCGGCGCTCACCCGTGATTGCCTTGCTGGGCCTTTCCTGGCTGCACTTTTTGAACGATGGGGCTGCCAACTTCCTGCCAGGGGTCTTGCCCGCAATCCTTGTCGCTTTGCATAGAGGACCCGAATGGGCCTCTGTCATCATGGCCACCCTCCTGATTGGTCAGGGGCTACAACCCATCATGGGCTGGCTTTCGGACCGAGTGGGCGGGCGAGCCGCAACACTCCTCGGTGCAAGCGGCACAAGCCTCGGCATCGTCCTCGTCGGACAAAGCGATCACCTGCCGACCCTGCTTGCGGCACTCGTTTTGATCGGTGCCTCCAATGCCGCCTTTCATCCACAATCACTGGCCCTCGCGCGCAGCCTCGCCGGCCGAGGGCACGGTGCGACGATGTCTGCGTTTCTCGTGGGAGGCGAACTCGGGCGGGGGCTCTACCCATTAATAGCGAGCCTGGCGGTTGCGTCTTTTGGCACCCCTGGTCTCTGGGTCGTCGCGCTGCCCGCACTGCTCACCATACCGTTCATCGCACCCCTGCTGCCGCCGCTTGCCCCGCGGCCGGCCCATGCCGCGCCCTTGCAATGGCGCAAGCACGCCGGACCGGCCGCGTCATTGATCGCCTACGTATCGCTGCGGTCCTTCGTTTTGTATGCCTTGGTCACATTTCTCCCCATCCTCGCAAACCGTTCGGGCACCTCGCTCATAGGCGGTGCGTCGCTCATCAGCGTGTTACTCGTCGTGGGCGTCATCGGGAATATCAGCGGCGGTCTCATCGCCGATCGCCTGGGGCGACCCGTCGTGCTGGTGGGATCAAGCCTGCTGACCGCGCTATTGATCGCGACCTACCTCGTAAGCCGAGGCTGGATCTCGTGGACCGTGCTTGGCATGCTGGGGATCGCGCTCTTTAGCGCGCTTCCGGTCTCGGTTCTCGCAGGCCAAGACATCTTTCCGGAAAACCGCAGCCTGGGATCAGGCATCGCGCTGGGCCTTGGCAACAGCCTAGGCGCCCTGCTGCTTCTGGCTTTCGGTACCCAAACCTCCGCTCATGGCGTCCATACGGCCCTGTGGATGCTTCCCCCTGTGGCGCTTGCCTGCGCATTCCTTGCCACACGGCTGCCACGCGCCCCTTCGTAGGCGGATATATGGGCGCCCCAAAGGGATTTCCCTTGGCATTCCAGCTTTTTCGCAGAAATCCAGTGGCCGCGTTCTGACTACACCATCTGCTGGTCGATCACATCCAGCGCTCGGCACTGGCGCGTTCGATTGCGAGTCACCGTAAAGGGCGGACCATTATTTTCGGCGAAAGTGCCGCACGTGTTGCGCACGATCGTAGCGAGTTCCGCGAGGAGTGTCCGGACGCTGTGGAAAGGCATGCCGTCCTCATGGCATCGACGCGCACCCTCACGGCCTGACTGCTTACCATTACGCCCCGCCGGCCCGATCTCGTGGTAGCAATGGAACCTATCCGCGTTTCCCAGCGGCATAGACATTCAGCGAAATGCATGCATAGCACTCGCAAAGACGCTCAGGGCAAGGCCCTCCGGCGATTAACCCGAAACCCGCCGCCGATAGGTATGCTAAGGAAATTCGAAACCGATGGCGGCGCTACCCGAACCGTCCCTCGCGCAGATCCTGCACGGCCGCTGCGATCTCCTCACGGGTATTCATCACGAAGGGGCCGTATTGCACGATCGGTTCGTTCAGAGGGCGGCCCGCCACAAGCAACACCCGCGCCTGCATCTGGGCCGTTACAATCACGCCGTCGGCCGATCGGTCATCGGTGAGCACCGCCAGGCTTCGCGGTACGAGCTTCTCATCACCGATCGATGCCTGCCCCTCATACAGCACCATAAAGGCATGATGTCCGGGCTCAAGGGCCTGCTGCCAGCATTCCCCTGCCGGGATGTGCAAGTCCAGGACAAGGGGGGCGGTCACTGGGCGTTGCACGGCGCCCGCCACCCCATGAGATTCCCCGGCGAGCACAACGGCCGTGGCGCCGCCTGTGCCCACTATCCGCGGCAGATCCGCGGCCGCGAAATCCCGGTACCAGGGGTCGGACATCTTGTCGCGAGCCGGCAGGTTCAGCCAGAGCTGAAAGCCCGTCATGCGCCCGGCCTCCTGCTCAGGCATCTCGGAATGCACGACCCCACGACCGGCAATCATCCACTGCATGCCCCCGGTCTCGAGCAGACCCTCGTGACCCCCGTTGTCGCGATGGCGCATGCGGCCTTCGAGCATATAGGTGATGGTCTCGAAACCCCGATGCGGATGATCAGGAAAACCCGCGATATAGTCGGCGGCCCGATCGCTGCCGAAGAAGTCCAGCATCAAGAAGGGGTCGAGGCGCGCCTGGAGTCCCTGTGACAAGAGCCGCGTCAACCGGACACCGGCGCCATCCCGCGTGACCTCCCCCGCATAGGAACGCTCGATAGCACGCGAACGCCGAACCTCCGCTGTCTTTCCTTTACCCATAGGCCTACTCCTCCGTTTCTGCGCGAGCCTGGACGCGCGACGGTAAAGACCGCTTGGCCGCGCGACTTTCCTGAACGATACGCGCCTCGGGGGCCCCACGGCCAGCCCCACCCCTCGCATTACCTGAATGATGATGGTTTGGCGGTGAGCCTAAGGTTTTGCGGAAGACTCCTCATGCCTCGCGCGCGGCCCGGCACCAAGCCTGCGCGCGTGGGGACCGGCCCTCAGGTGAGGCGTCTATGCCAGAGCGCGCTTTTGACAACCAGCCGATGGAGAGAACGTTCGCGGTTATAGCGACCCACTTCACGCAACGGCACCCATCGAAGCTCATACGACTCCTCGTTCCCGGCAAGCGGCAGGGTATCGTCTATCTCCACGACGAAGCGAATATCGAGATGCTCGTGTTCCGGATCGTGGCGCATGGCCGGTATTCTATGGATATCGATATCGAAAACTTCGGGACAGAGAAGCCGGATACCCGCGATCGGGATCCCCGTCTCCTCGCTGCACTCCCTGACCGCCACGCGCCGCACATCCTCGTCGCCATCGGCGTGGCCGCCGGGTTGGAACCATTGATCAAGCTTGCGATGGAGTACGAGCAAGGTGGCATCGCGCCGCGGATTCAGAACCCAGGAGGAGGCCGTCACATGCAGACCCTCAGCCTCGCGATCGAAGCAACGCGGCGACTCCGAAAGCAGCCGGCAGGCGCGACGTGCGTAAGCGCCCTCCTCAGGAAAACGGCTACGGTACCGGCAAAGCGCGTCTTGCAGCTCGCGGCGGTCCATGCTTCAGGTCCAGGAGGGGTTCTGTATCGCGTGCACCGCCGCGGCCGCCGCTTCGTCGATGTCCGCCTCGCGCCCAGCGATAATCATCCGCCCATAGGCACCCACCGCGCGCACGTCGACCAAAGTGATATTCGCGGCCTTCTCCGCCTGGTTGGCGGCATAGATGATATACCCCGCAGGCTCGGTCTCCAGGATGAACATACTCTGTTCGGGAAGGATCATGGATCCACGGCGGTTCTGCCGATTGATGAGCACGGTATGGTCCGGCATCATACCGCGTATGATCTCCCTCCAGGTGATCCGGCAGGCCTTGCGATCCTCCTGCCCCGCACCCAAGCGCGCCAAAACTGCCTGCCCCGCGTCTCGGACGTCGCTCTGATCGCGGTGATGGATGACCATAGCCCCGAACTCGCGCTCGATCACGAGCTGCGAGAGATGCACCCTCGTCGCCTTCAAGGCGATGTCGGTAAGCCTATGCACCGCCATGCCCGGCGACACCTCCACCCACAGCGCCGCATCCCCCGGCACGGGCAGAAAGCCCTGCGAGACGCTGCCTATATAGGCCGCGAGCTGAGGCTGGAGCGAGTCGATATAAACATAGGTGCGAAGCTGGATCATAGGTCACACAAAACAATCGAACGATTTTAACAGATACCGATATCGCGGACTATCGCAGCTCCGTGGGCCGCAATCGACGCGAGGCGTTCCGCCCACACACCGACCCGCCTGAGACCGACTCCTCAGAAGAAGGTCCCCACCGCAGCGTCGAGGGCGTCACGCATGTCTGGATCGTCGGTCATCGGTCGCACCAAGGCCACACTGCAGGCGGCGAGCGGGTCGACACCCTTTTGCATCAAGGATCCCGCATAGATCAACATGCGCGTGGACAACCCTTCGTCGAGCCCGTGGCCTTTCAGGTTGCGCGATCGTTCCGCGACCGACACGAGTTTCCCCGCCACGTCGGTCGACACCCCGGATTCGTGGGCTACGATCTCAATCTCGATCTCGCGATCGGGGTAATTGAAATCCAAAGCCCCAAACCGCTGCTTGGTCGACTGCTTCAAATCCTTCATCGCCGCCTGGTAACCGGGATTGTAGGAAATGACTAACTGAAAATCGGGGTGCGCGTGGATCAACTCACCCTTCTTGTCCAAAGGCAGGTTGCGTCTATGGTCCGTGAGCGGGTGGATGACTACCGTCGTATCCTGACGCGCCTCGACGACCTCGTCCAAATAGCAGATGGCGCCCAGTCGCGCCGCCGTCGCGAGCGGGCCGTCCTGCCATTTGGTACCATCTTTGTCGAGCAGGAAACGCCCCACGAGGTCCGACGCGGTCATATCCTCGTTGCACGCAACGGTCACGAGCGGCCGCTTGAGCCGCCAAGCCATATATTCGATGAAGCGCGACTTGCCGCAGCCCGTGGGTCCCTTCACCATCATGGGCAGGCGCGCGGCGTAGGCGGCCTCGAAGAGCGCAATCTCGTCGCTCACCTCCTTGTAATACGGTTCATTCTCGATGCGGTACTGCTTTTCCAGATCAGACATGGGAGACCCTCTTTAAGTGGAATCAGGCACGGGCGACCATCAGCTCTTGAACTTCACGAGACGGCTGACCTGAATATCGGAGACGAACACCACCCCCGTATGCTGCTCGAAGAAGGGTGCGAAACCTTCAAGAATGGGCCGCACCAGCTCTTCACCCACCGCGGCTATGATCATGATGAGCGCATCGTCTTCGTTAAACATGACATGGCCTTCATACATACCATGGCTGCCCTTGCCCGAGAGGTTGCCAACGATGGTGTAGCCCTTCAAGCCCGCGCGATCCAAGAGATCCGTCGCGAACTCTTTGTGAACACCCTCGAGGATGATCTCGAGTTTTTTCAAAGGACTGAGATTCAAAGATTTCATGATTAAGCCTCCAAGACCGGGTTCGTGGATGGCGCCTGCATGCTACGCGCCGAGCGTGGGTGGACAGTGAACGCGCCGTCGTCCAAGACGTGCACCCGATAGCCGTCCTCAGGGTCAATGACCAAAAGCCGCACCCACCCGCCATTGATGAGGGCCTGCACCTTAGCGATGCGCCCGACAGTCCGCTGGGCAAATTCCAGGGGTGCCTCCACCAAGGCAATGAGCCGTAGCGGCTCGTGATACGGTTGACCGTCCTTGAGTACCGTCTGGGTCGGGAGGCCCGTGCGCAGGTCGCTTTGATTCCCGGTCATCACCGCGAAACGTCCGGCAACGTTATGGTAGACCTTGCTGCCGCTCCCGTAGCTTTCCGTGTCGACCACCGAAAAATAGTGTTCCAGATTGATCCACTCCCCCACCACCAAGGGGCCCGTGAGAATGTTCTCCAGAAGGCGGCCACGCGGATCGAGACGGTAATCATAGGACTGCAAGAAGGAGCGGCCGTCCAGATTGACCCCCTCGGTAAGACTGCGCCGACCGACGATGGCGTAGATGTTGCGCGAAAGCCCCCACTCCGGGCGCACCTGCGACCAGTCGTGGGCTTGACGTTGCGCAAACGCTGCCGCCGCCAAAGGATCCGCCGCCAGCCGCGATCCGGTCCCAAGTTGAGGCATGCGTTCCGCGGCGCAGCGGCGACTCGCGGCATTCAAACCGCTGCGCAGCCGCTCGAGATAAAGGAGGTGGCGTGCCGGCAGGAGATCGAGGTCATGGAGCTCGATCTCGTCCGTAGTTGTGTTATGGATGGCCGGCAGAAACCATGTGTCCTCGGGGATCACGATGCCGCGCTCACGCAAGCGGCGGCGAACCTCTGGCTTATTGGCCATGGTCGCCAAGGCCCGGGCATTGGGCAGCCCCTTGCCGCCGCCGCAGGCGCCGCAATCCAGCGCCGATTCGTAGGGGTTGTTCTCGCTCTGGCTCATATGGGCGATCAAGAGCACGAAGCGCGAGAAATTGCGGTCGAGGCCTATCGAAAGCAAGGCCTGGGTTACGTATCGCATCTGCTCTTCAATGCTAAAGCCGATGCGCCCCAAGCGTCCCATCTGCAGGCTTGTCACCGCGCGATCGATGCGATAGACACCGCGCAACTTTTCCAGGAAGTCGCGCTCCGCGGCGTCCGTCATGCCAAGCCGTTGAGCGAGCACGCTCGGCCCCTTCTCGCGGCCTAGAGCCACCTCTCGCAGGTTCCGCACATCGTCGTCGGTGACCGTATCGCGCGGGATGCGCAGCTCGCGCGCCAACGCCCGCACGATCATGGCCCGCTGCACGGCGCGGATGATGGAATCCGCTTGCTCAGGACTCAACTTATCGAGCAAGAGCCGCGTGACGGGCTTGCCCGCGCGCAAGCGCGCGCGCCAACGATGGTAACCTAAGGGGGCGAGCGTCCGCCCCACCAAGCCTAGACTGAAGAGCAAACCCACCGCCTCCACGGCCACAAACGGCGAAAGCACCGAGGCCTTGAGCTCGTGCAAGACATGCTGCAGGGCGTCATAGAGGGGCTCTTCCTCCAGATCCAGTCCTGCCGGTATCTCCAGAACCAGATTCTTCGGCGTCTGCATTGCCGGACAGAGATGCGCCTCGCTGCCCTTGCCAAACTCCAGATAGCCAAGCGGTATCCCAAAGAACCCGGCGATCCCAAAAGTCTGATAGTCCCCCAAGGCCTCCAGGTGACGGCGCATGGGCTCTGAGCGCACGTCGATGCAAAACAAGGCCTGTGCGAACGGCCGACGATCGCTGCGCTCTTCGCTTCGGGGTCGATGGATCTTGGCGACAAGCTCGTCGATGTAGTGTGATTCCATGGCCTGCAGCCACATATAGCCCTCGGTGTCCTCCCAATCCCGCAACACCGTGAGCAAACCATCGAGATGCGCCGAGTCGAGCGACTCAAGCGCTGCTTCCGCGCGGCTGCCGACACCACGCGCGAGCGCGCGCAGCGATGCCGCGGCGCGCTCGTTCTCCCACTGGGTGCGCGCGACGACATAGGCCGTAGCCATGTGCGCGATCCGCGCCGGGCGCCCCCGCGCCAGGGCATCGTCGATCTCGTGCGCCCAAGCAGGGAGCACCGTACCGCCGTGAAGCGCGTGGCGCAGATAGGCCTGGCGTGGTTCGCTATTGAGCAGCGAAGTGACCTCGGCGGCAGAGGCCGGCGTGCCATGATGTCGGCTTCCCTCCTGAAGGAGCGCAAAACCGAGCACCATGCGCACCGCAAGGAAGTCGACGAGGTCCGCCGGGTAGCGCTGTGCCCAATAATAATGCTGGGCGCTCATGCGGTAACGAATGAAACCGGCCCACCCGTGCATGCGCGTGAGCTCGTGCGTAATATAGCCCTGCCAAGCCTCCTCCGGAACCTCCAGCCGCCGTAGGATGTAGGCGATCATACCTTCCGCCGTCTCCTCCTCGGCAAGCACTTGGCGCAGATGTAAACCGCGCAGAAGAAACCGCGCGTTACGGCGTGCCAGCTCCTTCCACGCCTCATAGAACCCTGCCTCACGGCCCGGCGCCTGCCAGGCCGACTGCCCCTCATCGAAGAAATCGAGGCAACTCTTTGCGAGCAGATCATCCAGGGTCGCCCCAATCGTCGTGCCAAAGAGCGCATCCACATGCCTGTAGACCGGCGACTCCGACGAGTAGTGGCGCGCGAGGACAGTCCGCAAAGACGGATCGATATCCCCCTCGGGCACCGCGACCACCTCGCCTCTTAGGGCAGCGGCAAGCCTTGCGCCATCGATCCAATCGCCGCTTTTCAGGGTCCTCGATTGCTCGCCGGCGGTTGCCATATGCCAAAGCCAGGCCTCGAGATCGAGTCCCACAGGGACATCCGCGCGGGAGGATAGGAACCCCGCTATCCGTCGGCGCAAATGCTCATCATCGACCTTGCCCTCACGGCGATAGCGTTGATATTGCGAGCGCTCCAGATAGCCGCGGGCGTGAAACAGGCGACCCCCCTCCGCCACCGCCTCGGGGAAGGACTTACCCTCCAGACCATAAAGCGGATTGTGGTGTATGAAGGTGCGCATGGGCCAAAACCTGGGTATCGGCTCGCTCGCGACATATACCATGGCGCGCACTTTCAAACGGTCGCCGAGCGTCAGTGTCATAACAGGCCCCCGTTCGCCGCGAAGCTCAAAGCCACGCTCGCCACAAATACCAAGGCGATCAACACGACCCCCGCGCGCCCGATGTCAGTCACCGGCTCGCCACGATAGTCGCCAAAGAGCAGGTCTTGAAAGAGCCGCCCGGCGGCCCATCCCCACAGAAAGAGGAGCGGTAACCAAAATGGAAGCCAGGCCACAGGGACTGATCCGAGCCCCTTCCACAGGGCGAAAAACGGCGAGAATACAGGCGTCGCGGTCAACGCGAGGACCGCAATCACAAGGCTTGTCGTCATGCGCGGCATCACTGCCACCAGGCCGCCCTGCAGGCCTATATAGGCACCCCCTGCGCGTCGTACCAAGACGCCGGTGAGCACCAAGGCCACCCCTGCCGGCAAGCTCCAGCCCAGCGCCATCACGCGTAACGCCGAAATCGGCGTCCCCGCCCACCAGGCGAGCCATATTGTTGCAAGACCCGAGCTCAAGACCAGTCGCGTCCAAATACCTAGGTCGCGGGCACTCAGGGCGCGCACGGCGTAAAGCAACGCAGATACCGTCGCCACGACCATCCCCCCCTCGCGTTCCATACGCGGCCAGGCTTGAACCGCTGGAGCCCAATGCAAGAGCGCAAGCCCAAGCTGCGGCAACAACAATGCTGCCCCCCCTTGGACGGCGCCGACGGGCAGGCTCGCCACCGCGCGATTGAAAAGCCAGCTCAAAGGGAAAAGCGGCAAAAACGCGGCGGCGAGCACACACCACATCAGGCCCATGTCAGCACCACCCAAGCCAAACGTTCAGGCGCCGCGACCCGTGCACAACGATCTGACCCAGCCGCTCGTAGATGTCGGCCACGTAGAGCTCGCGCGACAAGAGTGCGTAGATCCCCAAATAGACGCTCCGCCCACGGCCGCCGAGATCGCGCCCCAATTCGAACGAGTCTGCGAAAAATGTGAGCGCCCAGCCCCCCACGAACATCGCCGCCAAAAAAAGCACGAGCGCATCGAATGAGAGGCGGTGAATGCTCGCCGCGTTGTAGAGTGCGAGGCTCATCTTTTCGTTGGGATAAAGGAAATTGCCGAAATAATGGCTGATCAGCGTATAGCCGACCACGATCACGACAAATGAAGCCAGGATGCCAAGCATGAGCCGCCAGGGGTCCTGTCGGGACATCTTGTGGGCCGCGAACAGCGCCTGCGCCCCCGTGACCCAGCCGAAGAACAGCAGCACCACGACCCCTTGCTCGAAAAAAAGATGCTCCGCGACGAAGAAGTGCGCAAGACTCAACACCACGACCGGCACGAGCACGGTAAGACTCGCCGCCACGAGCAAAGGTAGCCGCGAGGGTTTGGCCGGACGACGCTCGATCACGGAGGTATAGATCGGATCGGGTGGAACGCCATCATGCACCCGCGCGTCGCCTATGACATCGCCTGCCCCAAGGAACAGCGATGCCTTGAAGAAGCCGTGGGCAATCAGATGGAACACCGCCAGAGAAAAGGCCCCGAGCCCGCACTCCATGACCATGAAACCCATCTGGCCCATGGTCGAGTACCCGAGCGAGCGTTTGATGTCGTTTTGCATGAGCATGAGCCCAGATCCTATGATCGCGGTGGCAAGACCAACCCCGAACGCCCAATGCAGGGCCCACCCGGCGTGCTCGAACAAAGGGGCGAAGCGATTGAAGAGGAAACCGCCCGCGTTGACGATACCGGCGTGCATCAAGGCCGACACCGGGGTCGGCCCATCCATGGTATAAGGCAGCCAGATATGCAGCGGAAATTGCGCCGAACGCGCAAAAGCCGCTGTGGCGAGCAAAAAGCCCGTGAGTTCGGGTACCGGCATTCCCCAGAGCTGCACATGGGGCGCCGCCTGGATGCGCGAGAAGATGACCGGCAGCGAGACACTATGGTACGTATGGATCAGGATCAAGGCCGCGAACCACAAAGGCAGATCTCCAAACCGATATGTGATCTGGGTCCAGAACGCATAGCGTCCGGCGGCCGCCCGCCGATGGTCATGACCGAGGAGAAAATACAAAAGGACGCCTACCAGGAACCATGCGACGACCAAGGTGAGGAGATCCGCCGCCGAGACCATGACCAGAATGACTGCGGTCATGAGGTCGAGGAGCGCGAAAAATCGCGCATACCCGGGCTCTTCAACCATATAGCGCACCGAATAGATGTGCACTATAAGACTGATCCCCGACACGAAGGTCCAAAGGACAAGGCTCAAAGGATCGATCCAAAGGCTGCCGAAGGACCCCAGGGGCTCGACCTGAGCGGCGCTGCCCACGAGAATATGATGCACGAGCAAGGTCAGGGCAAGTACCAGGGTGACGCTCATCGCAGCCACGCTCAAGCGCGCCGCAGGCCGCCTGCTGGCGCGAAAAAACGCCAATAGTATCGCGGCCGAGATCATCGGCAAGGCCGGCACTAAAATCGCAAGCAATCCCGTAGCCATCACATCCTTCCCTACTTATTTCGTCATCGCTATGTAGAGCTGCGGGAGCTTCTCCGGCAACCGGTCCACGTGATCCATGACGAGGTAATTCCGTGCCCCGAAGATCCGTGAAACATATTCGTCCGCATAGGGGTCCAAGGACAAGCAGAAGGTGCGGACACCCTTACGCGTCAACTCCTCGACCGCCTTCTTGGTGTCGAAGCGCAGATATTGCGGATCCCGCACATCGTTGTCCGCAGGCTCGCCATCCGTCAACAGAATGACAAGCTTCTTTTGGCTGGCGCGCCGGTCCATAATCGTGCCCGCGTGCCGCAAGGCCGCGCCCATGCGCGTCGATAGCTGGCCCGTCATCCCGGCCAGACGCCCCTTCACTTTATCATCGTAGGGCGCATCGAACTCCTTGAAGCGATAGAATTCCACGTCATGGCGCCCGTTTGAGTCAAAACCACAGAGCATGAACGGGTCACCGATGCGCTCCAGCGCCTGGGCCAACAAGGCCGCTGCCTCGCGCGCCAGCTGTAAGACCGTGACGTCACCCTCGGCGCGCGAACGCAATGTGTCGTTCGTGGATTCTGACAGATCGATCAACAGCATCACCGACAAATCGCGGACATGGAGCCGGGTGCGGATACCGATGCGCGGATCGGGCTGTTGACCCATGCGGATGTCGCTCAACGCAAGCACCGCTGCATTGATATCGATATCGTCGCCATCCTCGACCTTGCGCTCCCGGACTACGCCTTGAGGCTGCACGGCCTCAATCAGTTTCTTCAAACGCTGCACGAGGGGTTTTTGCTGCTCGAGGAAGCCGTTCACCACCTCGGGATCGCCCATTTTCGGGCGCTTCTCATAGAGCGTCACCCACAGGGGCCGCTCGAGCTGCGTTTGATAATCCCATTCCGAGTACGTCATGGGCTGGGAGATCGGTATCTTTCCCTCGCGCTCATTCAGGGTCACCCCATCGTCTTCGTAGAACTCGGTCGACAACACCCAGACCTCCTGAGCGTCATCGCCTGCGTTTTCCACGTCAACCGTATTGATCATCTCCATGATGCTCACATACTTACGCACCTGCGGCTGGCCACCGGCGAGCGGGTCTCCTAGACTCGCGGAAGCCGGCGGAGTCCATAGGTAGCGGTTGTCGTCGCGATAGGGGATCAAGCTCGTCTCAACTGCCGGCGTGTAGCGCAACCCCTCCGCCTCCGCCTGCGCGGCCAGTTCCACGGCCGCCTCCACGATGGGTGTATAACGATCGCCGTCATCCTCCGGGAGGCGCGCAAAGGCCTCGCGCACCCGCGCAACCAGCGGGTGCTCGTCCTCATAATCCGCATCCAGCAAGGCGCGCGCCGCGCGCGCGAGGACCTCGGCAAGGTCGGGCTCTGCGCCCCTATCGACCGAAGCCTGCACCGTCGCAAGTTGACGCCATAGGGGATAGAGCCCCGGGAACTTGCCTATGGCGCGGCGCTCCACCCACGCATCTTCGAGTAGACCGATCCATGGGCGCTGGGCCGCCGGCGCAAGCTCGAAGCGCGCGTCGAAGCGCGAGAGCACCACATGCGCGCTCGCGTGCGCGGCCGCCGCACGGAACAACTCGAGGGCCGCAGTCCTCTCCCCCTGAGCGTTTTCCCAATCATCGTAGGCATCCGGGACATAGATGAAGTAGTCCTCGATATAGGGCCGGTAGCCCTCACGCGTCTCGAAATCGCCCGATGTGGGCCTCAGAAAGAAATCGCGCCCCCATAGCGCCCGCAGATACATCACGAGGCGACGCTGGATGTCGATGAACAAGACACCGCGCCGTTCCTTCTGCATCACGGCCTGCGCCTGCGCGCTCGCCAGTCCAAAAAAGTCCGCTTGCGCCGCGAAGTCGTTGCGGTAAGCCGAAACGCCCCACATGGCCCAACGGCGCAGGCCGCCCAAGGTCATCTGGTCGAGCAAGACGTCGATCTTGCCGAGCATCGGCCGCACCCCTTGCGGGGCCTGCGCGAGCAATTGATCAATGAGGAGCAAGTAACCGCGAAAAAGCTCAATCTCACCGAGCCTGCGGGCCACCACTGGACCACTTGCGAAAAACAGCGACAAGACCTGGGCGCTCGTCTTGGAATACATGCGGATGGCAGTCGAGAGCATCTCGAATACCGCTTGCTCGCCAATCTCGCGCGCCACCTGCGGTGCCGACTCGACGAAGGCCGCCACAAGGTCGCTCCCGCGACCGAGGGCCTTCAGACTGCTTGCGCCCTGGAGATAGGCCTCGAGCCCACGCGACGTGAAGACACGCGCCGCCTCGTGCCAATTGGCCTCCAGAACCTCCTTGGCATGATCGCCTAGGTCCTCGAGGAGCTCCGGGTAGTCTACCAACTGAACAGCCATGACTCTGCATCCCGTATCTTCGGTGATCAGCCTCCACGGCGCTTACGCCCGCACCTTCCGCGGACCGCGCACGCTCCCCTTCAGTCGGGCCAGATACGCGGCGGGTTCGGGCTGCGACCGCCCCCTGCGTTCAAGTCGTCCTCCTGGGGACGCGCTTTCTGATCCCGGGGCTTTTCCGCGGGCGGCGCCGCCTCGCCCTTCTCGCCTCCGCCCGGCTTGTTGGTACCCGGCCGCCGCCGCTGGGTCTGGATGCTCGCGCTCAGCTTGTCTTCCAAGTTGCTCATTTCAGGATCTCCTCGATCAGTCGTTCGATCTCGTCCATCGCGGCCGTCGCGCGCTTGCCCATGTGGTAGACACTCAAGCCTTCCAGTGCCGCGCTACGATACACTGCCCGGCGGCCGATACGCGCCGACAATACCGGCAGACCCATGGCCGCGATAGCGGACTGCGAGGCCCGCGACAGCGCGCTGTGCGCCTCGACTTGGTTTAGTACGAAATACGCCCGCAATTGCGGCCGTTGCCTCTGCAAGTCCTGCAGCAATTCCGCGCTACGCCGGCTCGCCCAGAGGTCTAGAGGAGACGGTAACACCGGCAACAACACGATATCCGCCTGCCCCAGAACCGCCTGAATCTCTTCTTCCCGAAGACGCGGCGGACAGTCGTACACGCGATAGCGATGGTCATCGTGCGGGCCCGCGCAAAACGCTCCCCAGTCTTTAAACGCGATCGCGAAATGCCCCTCGCTGTCGGCCCAATTCACCCAGTCACCGAGACTCCCCTGCGGATCGGCGTCGACAAGCAAGGTGGATTCGCGCCGCGCAAGCCCCATGGCCACATTCCACGCAAGCGTCGTCTTGCCACAACCGCCCTTACCATTGTACAAAGCGATCGTAAGCGGCGTCATGACGGGCGCTAGCTACGCAGCCGTTGGGCGCACAGATCGGCGTTGCGCGCGAATTCCCGCAATCGACTATCCACCTCTTCGCCTTCGAACTGAATCGTCACGACCGCGTGCGTGCGGGCAAAATTGAGGTTCGGGTAGTAACCGCTACCCTCGGACACGGTGGCCAAGCAGTCCAGGAAGGCTCGTGTTTGTGCGTAGTCCGCGAAATCGAAGCGCTTGTTCCACGCCAAGGGCCGCTTTTGCTCCGTCCAGCCCTCCGGCACCGAACTGTCATTCGTGCCCATACCTTCCCCTCCTCACCGGCGCGCCGGCAACGATGCGTAAAGCTCTTGCAAGTGACGCAAATGTCCCTCTTCGTCAGTGCGCAGCCGTTCAAAGAGCGCGCCCGCTTCAGGGTCGCGAAGGCGCGCCGCGACTGCCGCCGCCTCCGCGTACAGATCGACCGCCGCCTCCTCAAGATACGCATCTTGGGTCAACATCTCTGCCAGGTCACGCCCCGGCCGCGGCGGCCGTAGCTGCCCCGCGCCCGGCGCGATCCCGGATAGCAAGAGGCGCTGGCTCAAGAGCTCCGCATGCCCCAGCTCCTCGCGCGCCTCGTGCCGGAAACTCTCTGCCCAGTCGCCGAAACCCCACAACGTACAGAGACTCGCTTGCGTCAGGTATAGCTGAACCGCACCGTACTCGTGATTCAGCGCCTGATTTAGGAACCCTATGACGCGCGGATGAGTACGCATGGCGCCTCCGCGCTCAGCTCAAGTTCCCGGTCACGTCCCCGTCGCGCCCGCCGCCGTCGCCGTCAGGACGCTTAGGGAGGATGTGCTCCACCTCGGAGTGGACGCGCGCGATGATGTGGGCCGCCACCAGGCCATCTCCCACTCGTTCGCAGGCGTCGGCACCGGCACGCACTGCCGCGTTCACGGCACCCGTCTCGCCGCGCACCAACACCGTCACGTAGCCACCGCCCACGAACTGGCGGCCGATGAGGCGCACTTCCGCCGCCTTGGTCATGGCATCCGCCGCTTCGATCGCCGGCACCAAGCCACGCGTCTCGATCATGCCCAATGCTATACCCGTCAGTGCCATTCCTGTTCTCCTCGAAGGTCTCGAACCATTCGCATCAACTGTCTCGACATCCCATCACCAGAGCCTGGTGGCGCGTGCAGCATCTGCCAAGCTGCCTCGAGCCCTATTAGGCGCTCGGGGCCTTAGGGAGGATGTGCTCCACCTCGGAGTGGACGCGCGCGATGATGTGGGCCGCCACTAGGCCATCTCCCACTCGTTCGCAGGCGTCGGCACCGGCACGCACTGCCGCGTTCACGGCACCCGTCTCGCCGCGCACCAACACCGTCACGTAGCCACCGCCCACGAACTGGCGGCCGATGAGGCGCACTTCCGCCGCCTTGGTCATGGCATCCGCCGCTTCGATCGCCGGCACCAAGCCACGCGTCTCGATCATGCCCAATGCTATACCCGATACATCTGCCATTTCCGAATCTCCTTCAACTAAACGTCATTAAAAACCCGGACCGCGACGCCTTTTAGGCGCTCGGGGCCTTAGGGAGGATGTGCTCCACCTCGGAGTGGACGCGCGCGATGATGTGGGCCGCCACCAGGCCATCTCCCACTCGTTCGCAGGCGTCGGCACCGGCACGCACTGCCGCGTTCACGGCACCCGTCTCGCCGCGCACCAACACCGTCACGTAGCCACCGCCCACGAACTGGCGGCCGATGAGGCGCACTTCTGCCGCCTTGCTCATCGCGTCCGCCGCCTCGATCGCCGGCACCAAGCCACGTGTCTCGATCATACCCAATGCAATACCCGTCACCTCTGCCATTTCCATCCCTCCATACAGACCCTAGCCAAAAACCCGCCTTACGGCTCCCAAAAATCGATGATCCCACCGATGGTCAGGTCGGTATGGACCTCGAAATCCCCTTGCGCATACCGCGCCGCCGACCCTGATACCGTAAAGACCCATTTCCCGGGCGGCGCCCCCACGGGATCGGTGGCCACATTCAACTTGCCAAAACTGTCCTGAAGCACCCGCAACGAGCTCTGTTTCAAGCCTGGCCCGCGCCGGGTCACCACTAAATCCGAGACCACGCGCATGATCTCCATGTCACTCGGGGCTCCAGTTGTCGATGATCCCGACGATCGTAAGATCTGAGGGGTATTCCTTGCTGCCGGCCGCCTCGCGCGCTGCCGACGACCCCACGCAAATCACCCAATCCCCCGGGATGCATCCCACCGCGTCCACTGCCACCGAGCGCGGGCCCCCTTCCTTGTCCTGCACAACCAGCAATGGCCTATGTCCCATCTCACCGATGCGGTTGGTGGACACCAATGTCTTCTCCACCCGCATGATCTTCATCTGAGCGCAACCTCCTCCAAAGGACTTCCCGGCTCTAGATCCTGAATGCTTCCGTGCAGATGCAAAAGTCCCTCCTCCGCCAACCGCCCATAACGCGCGCGTATCGCCTCGGCCACACGCTGGATCTTGCCTTCTACACGCCTGCGGCTCCCTGGAACCCTCCCATCGAAGTGGTAATGCAGCGCCACCGGGATCGGCAAACCGCGCTCCACATTCAAGTGCCGGAAGATCTTCATTCCGACATCGAGATCCGCTACTCCCTCCTCAACCGTATCGATGCGCGCGTAGTAGGCGATATTCCGAACTTGCACCGCCGGAAACCCGTCCCCTACGCTCACGAAACGCTCCCCGTGACCGTTATCCCCATACCAACCGCCGTGATACTCGGCGACGTACTCGATCTGACTCATATTGTTCACAAGCAAGGTCGCAATGAGCCTGCGCATACCGTCGTGGGGCATCCCTTTACCCTTGCCCCAGCCATCGGTCGCGCTCGCGGCCTCGATCGCCTCGTACACCGCAAGCCGCGCCCGATCCGCGTCAAGCTCCAAGGTCCGTCGGTACAACTCCGCGTTGTCGACCGACCGATAAGCACTCAGATCGCCCTTTGCGTCCGGGATATGGATGCGAATCGCGTCCGTATCCGTGTCCACCCCAATGAGCAGGAGGTCGGTTCCGGCCCCACAACAAAACTCGTTCTCTATCGCAGCCCGGAACTCATTCAATCGCTCCAAGGCCGCCTCGGTCGCCGCGCGCTCGCTGCTCCCATGCGCCGCGCAGCCTTCGTGCGCCGGATCGAGCGAGCTCGTGTGATACACGGCCACTTTGAGATAGCGCGTCTGCGCATCGGCCGTGGTCGGAAACCCATCCCGGAACCGCCGAAGCTCGCTATGCTCCCAATGCCGCACATCCTCTTCCACATCGAATAAAGTCCCGGCGAAAGCGCTGCTGCGCACCAAGGCCGACGCTGGCATGCGCAGGATATAGGGAAAAAGACCCTTCAAGCGCCCATCCGCGCAGGCCGAGACGTTCATAGCGTGGAACCCGCAATCGACCAAGAGCCCGTCCCATCCCTGACCCGCCGCGAGTTCCTCGCGGATCTGATCCGAAAACTGCGCCACCGCCAAAGACAGCGCCTGGAACACCGCGTGGGCGTACAAACTGCCCATATCCGCGCCGCGCACCCAGGCGCGATCCAGCACCGACATCGGCAATTCAAAGCCCAGCCTCTCGCGCGCTACAGCCTGCGCGCGCCCCGCGAATTCCGTTCCCCGGCCCAGCGCTGCGATCTCCTGCAACACCGGCACGATCCCATCAAATCGCGCCTTGGTTTCCTGCTCGCACCCGAAAAGCCGTGCGTTCTCCACCCTATCCACGAGCGCGTGCCGGCACGTCCGACCCGGCAAGGACTCGCAAGCCGGGTGCGCGACACCTAAGGCTTCCGCGCGCATCGCCCCTGCGCGCGGCCACGTCACCTGTGACCGGGCTTGCGGCAAGCGACCCGCAGAGGCGCCTGCGCCGTCGCCGCCGTGCCGCGCGCGACGCAACAGGGTGGATTTGCGCGTGTCCACGGCGCTAGCCTCCCTGGCTGCGACGTACGACCGTCGCCCGCAGATTGGACGTCCTCATCCCCGCGCTCCGCCCGAATACGTCACGAGCGAACCCTTACCTGTGTTACCGCTGCTGCCTGTGACTTTGCCTTCCGGCACAGGCACGGCCAAAGGCCGTTCACGGTTGCCCGCCGCCGACATGACACAGGTGCGCGCGGTGCCACGCTGCGTCGGGTTACGGCCTTGCGCCCAGTGGCCCTCGGTACCCGTCACACGACCACCACGGCTCCAATCGTCGCCCGTGATGTGCCAGGCCCCAGCGGCCGGAGGCTTCGTTTCCCCGCCCACCTCACTTGCCGCAAGCTGAGGGGGCGTCTGCGCACTCAGGGCCATCGCGTCACGCGCCCGGAACTCCGGAGTCCCCGTGACCAGCCCACGCGCCAGGTTGATGGGGCCCGTAATGCGGGCGCCATGGTCCGCGGCGTTCCCCGTGATCCGGGAACGGCCTTCCTGGGCAGGGGCGGCCACGCTGAAGCCGCCGATTGCCGACACCTCTGGCACCGCCCGCGCCTCCGGGAAGGCCGCGGCGACAAAACGGCCGCTCGGCATCACGCCCCCACCCGCGGTCGACCCGAGCTCGGCCTGCAACTCGCGCACACGATTCTCAAGCTCCTCGAACCGGCGCTTGCAACCGCAGCCCCCACCGCAACCTCCAGACTGCGCCCCAATTTCGGCTTTTCCTGTCATGGCCGCCGCCTCATATCCACTCATTGCCGATTCTGCGCGTCCAGCGTAGGGCGTACCGGTCACGGGCAAATGCACGCCCGCCTCGTTACCGGTCACGGCCTCGTCGGCCCCCAACAGCGGGCCGCTTACCAACTGACCCTTGTCCGTCCGCGTCAGACCGACCTTATGTGCTCCCGCTTGCGGGGTGCTTGCGCATGGGGCGTAGTGCTCACGCCCGTGATATACCGTTCCGGTGACGGGCCAGCACCCTCCGCGCTCGTCACCTGTCGTTTTTGGGAGTCGGTCCATCCCTGTACCGGTCACCGTCCCGCCTCCGAGACCCGTCATGCGCTGCACCTTATCGGCGCCGCCGCCGCAGAGTTGCGGACCGTTGTAACCTGTGCCGGTCAAGCGCTGGCACGAACCCGGCTCGTTCCCGGTCACCTTTTCCGACCGATCGACGAGGTTGCCGGTAATGCGTTGCCGCTTCCCCGTGTAACTCTCCTCGACCTTCGGCGGCTCAGTGGGTTGCGGACGCGTCCCGCAGACCGACGTGAAGCTCTCGTGACTCAGATACTCGGTGCCCGAGACCGTGCGGCACGTGCCCGCATCGAGTCCCGTGATCTTGGTGGTCTGATCCACCGCGGTCCCCGAAACAGGCCGTCCGCTGATCGTATGCGTCAACGCCACCTTCTTTGGTGCACCATTGATCGTCATGCGCGCCGCCCCGCCGTCGGCATACTGCGAGCCCGTGATTTTCGCACTCGCACCGGGTTCCGCACCCGTCACCCGATTGGCTCGCGCCTCGTCGCTGCCGCTCACCGGAAGCTCGCGACGCGCCGTCCGGCCCACCGCGACCTTAGGGGGCCGCGCCGGTGCCTCGGTCTTGCACGCCGCCTGGAAGTCATCGCTGCCGACGTACTCGGTCCCGGTGACGGGCCGACAGGCTCCCGCCTCATCGCCCGTGACCGATCCGACCCGTCCCATATGGGTGCCGGTCACATCCAAGTCGCGCCCGGTACGGCCGACGCGCACCTTGGCCGGCCGCGGTGCCGGCCGCGCCTCACAGAAACCCGCGTAGTGCTCCGACCCCAGATACTCAGTGCCGGTGATCGTCCGGCAAGATCCCGGCTCGATGCCCGTAATGACACGCGTGCGATCCACCTGAGTCCCCGTCACCGGGCTCCCGGATAAAGTCGTCCCCACCTCGACCTTGGGCGGCGCTTCTTGTTTGCGTCGCCGACCGCTCGGCCGGGCTGGTTGCGCCGAACCGCGGCCGTGGGCGGCCAGCTCCCGACGGTGCAGGCGCGCAAACTCGCGCGCGTTGCCCGTCTCAAGATAGTGCTGCCGGGCCGCCACCGAAATGAGCCCATTGCGCACCGGGATCGCAACCTTGCCGCGCTGCGAGAGCGACCGCCGCCGTGCCTTGCACAAGGCGCGCACACCCGTCTCACGCCACCCAAGCGCCTCCGGATTGGCCTCCGCGACCTCGCAGATCGAATCCATCAACGCCCCTTCCTGGCTAGGCGCCACGGCCTCGGTCACCATCGGCTTCTCAGGCACCGTGTCCGGAGCCGCGGGCGCAACCGGCTCCACGGCCACCGCCGGTGCAGCCCTCCGGGCCGCGTCCGGCTTCGCCTGTTGCGTCCGGACCGCCGCCTTTCCTTGTCCGCGCGCCTTCCGCTCGGCCTGGCGGCGGCGCATCTCCTGCGCCAACGCCCGACCGTGCAACGGTCCGGATGAGGATAAATCAGACATAGTGTCCCCCTATGCGGCCCAGGGTCCGCCCAACGCTCGGACCTGGCCCATTGATCTCATCGTGTCTCAGGAACCCCTGTGCACCACGAACGACAACCCTTGACTCTGGGTGTAGTTGTCGTACCCGATCAACCGGATCGAATGATTTGGGTACTCCCGGCGACAAGCCTCGATCTCCGCGAGCACCGCATCGGCATTGCGTTCACCGAACATCGGCAACTTCCACATGTACCAGAAGTACGTGAAAGGACGACCCGACTCTATGTGCTCGACCGCCGGATTCCATCCCTGCGCGATCATGTACTGGATCTGCGCACGGGTCTGCTCCGCGGAGAACGGGGGGAGATACGAGAACGTTTCGTATCGGCGAGCCTGCTTGTATTCTTGCACATCGGCCATAGCGACCTCCTTACTGAATGGCGTGTCTGATCCTGAAAATTAGCGGTTCTGGACGTCGAGCTTGTCGACCGTATCGAACTCGAACTTGATCTCCTTCCAGGTTTCCAAGGCGATCTTGAGCTCGGGCGAATGACGCGCCGCGTTTGTCAATATGGTCTTCCCTTCCTTCTCGATCTCCACGCCGCGGTTACGGGCCTCAACACAGGCCTCGAGGGCCACGCGATTGGCCGCCGCACCCGCCGCGTTACCCCACGGATGCCCCAGGGTGCCGCCGCCGAACTGCAGGACCGAATCATCCCCGAAGATCTTGACCAGAGACGGCATGTGCCAGACGTGAATACCACCCGAAGCCACCGCGAAGGCGCCCGGCATGGAACCCCAGTCCTGATCGAAGAAAATGCCACGGCTGCGATCTTCCGGAACATAGGATTCGCGCAGAAGGTCAATCCATCCGAGCGTCGAGGCACGATCGCCCTCGAGCTTGCCGACCACGGTGCCAGTATGGAGGTGATCGCCGCCGGACAGGCGCAAGGCCTTCGTCAGCACACGGAAATGGATACCGTGGTGCGGGTTACGGTCGATCACCGCATGCATGGCGCGGTGGATGTGCAAAAGCACGCCGTTCTTGCGGCACCAGCGGGCAAGCCCGGTGTTCGCGCAGAAGCCGCCCGTGAGGAAGTCGTGCATGATGATCGGCATGCGCAACTCCTTTGCGAACTCGGCGCGCTCGTACATCTCCTCCGGCGAGGGCGCGGTGACGTTCAGGTAATGCCCCTTACGTTCGCCGGTCTGCGCCTCGGCGTTATGGATGGCATCGGCCACGAACAGGAAACGATCGCGCCAGCGCATGAACGGCTGCGAGTTGACGTTCTCGTCGTCCTTGGTGAAATCCAGGCCACCGCGCAAGCCTTCATAGACCGCGCGCCCGTAATTCTTGGCCGACAGGCCGAGCTTGGGCTTGATCGTGCAGCCGAGCATGGGACGCCCATACTTGTCCATCTTGTCGCGCTCGACCTGGATGCCATGCGGCGGCCCGTTGCAAGTCATGACATAGTGGAGGGGGAAGCGCACATCTTCCAGGCGCAGCGCACGCACGGCTTTGAAGCCAAACACGTTACCGACAAGGGAGGTGAAGACGTTCACCACCGACCCTTCCTCGAACAAGTCGATCGGGTAAGCGATAAAGGCGTAAAACGCGGTATCGTCGCCCGGAACGTCTTCGATCCGGTACGCGCGACCCTTGTAGTAATCGAGGTCGGTCAGCAGGTCTGTCCACACGGTCGTCCACGTACCCGTGGATGACTCGGCCGCCACCGCCGCCGCCGCCTCTTCCCGGTCAACGCCGGGCTGCGGCACGATCTTGAAACACGCTAAAATATCCGAGTCCAACGGCACGTAGTCCGGAGCCCAATACGTCTGGCGGTACTCCTTGACGCCGGCTTCATACTTTCCAGCCATAATCCCTCCTCAAGTAACGATCAATCCGACCTGCAAAGCGGTATTGGGCGCCCAATGTACAAAGGTCGAGCCATAAGGCCAAGTAAAAAAAACTTAATGTTATCTTTTACTAAACCATAACCCTGCCTGCCGGGACATCGCGTGCCGAAGGCGCGCCCCCAGACGCCCCGAGGCAGGCGCCTCGGGCCCGGCCGCACTCGGGGGGGCACACAAAAACAGACCCTGTAACTCCCCGAACCCCTCGCTCAAAGTCCCTGTTGCGAGCCTGACGCGATGTAAGGGGCCAAGCTGTGAGGGCCGCGCAATCTACGCCTCGGGACATGGCCCGCGGCCGGGCTGGGGACCAACTTTACAGAACCAATACTTTTTATTATTATTAAACACACATTCTATTACGTTAAAACATTTTATAGCCATGCTGCTGCGTCGGGTCACGCTGCACCAATTGAAGATCTTCCTGTCGCTCGCGCGCCATCTGAACATGACGCGCGCCGCGGAAGAGCTGCATATGACGCCCGCCGCCCTGTCCATCCAGATCAAACAACTGTCGGGCACCGTTGGCGCGCCACTGCACGAACAGATTGGCAAGCGGCTCTTTCTGACCGAAACCGGACGACTCGTCTACGCGGCCGCGCTCGATGTCTACGATCGCCTGGAGCGCCTGGCGACGGAAGTTGCCGCCGATCGCGCCCTCGAACGCGGGAGCCTGAGACTATCCATCATCACCACTGCCCAGTACTTCGCTCCGCACTTCCTTGGGGCCTTCTGTAAAAAGTATTCAGGAATCGAGGCAACCTTGGAGGTGGCGAACCGCGACCAACTGATAGAACGCCTGAAACAAAACCTGGACGATCTCTATATCATGGGCCAAGCCCCCGATCATTTGAGTGTCGTCGCGCGTCCCTTCATGGAAAACCCGCTCGTGCTCCTCGCACCCGCCGATCACCCGCTCGCCTCGCAGCGGGACATAGCGCCCGAGCAGCTGGCCCAGGAGCCCTTCATCATGCGCGAGCCGGGTTCCGGCACGCGACTCGCGGCCGAGCGGTTTTTCGAAAAACACAACATACGCCTCAAGATCCGTATGACGCTCGGCAGCAACGAAGCGGTCAAACAGGCGGTGGCCGGAGGACTTGGCTTAGCGGTCTTATCCGGACACACCCTCACCCTCGATGCCGCCTCGGGCGCGTTTGCGGTCCTCGATGTGCGCGGCTTCCCCCTGCGACGCCAGTGGTATGTTATCTACCCGGCTGCCAAACAGATCTCGCCTGTGGCGCGGGCCTTCCTGGACTACATTACCAAGGAAGGCGCCTCGCGCAGCCCGGCGACTGGAGACTGAGCGGCAGTCCCTTGAACCCGCCCGGACGGCGCGGCCCTCAAGGACGAGGGCCCGGGCGTCCATCCGCCGAGGCCGCCTCACATGGACTCGGCAGTCCCGCGATGCGCGCCGTGGCGCCCCGCATACCCGGAAGCGCGCGAGCGGCGTCAGACCCCCCTTCATCATCCCGCCCCAATTCACGCACCTTCGCGCGTCACGCCCTCCCTCCCTTTCATGCAAAAAGGCATGCGATTGACTGGCCTTGCGCACGGCCTATCCTTTTATCCTGAACGGGCCGGGAGACCGCCCGGCGGTGAAGGACTGTCTGACCGCGACCGCGCCTGGCGAGACGGCGACTGCCGTGGATCGCGAAGGACCGGTGCCGGAGATACGGCAACCATGGAGTTAGCGACTATGGATTCCCATGCTGCTTGGTTTATGGCCCTCGGCGCGGCGTGCGGCACGACTACCGCGCTCATTCTGGGCCTGAACGGACGCGAGGGGCGCGCGCACAAAAACGCCCCACGCACACCTGTGCTCGCGGCCGTGGCCTTCACCGGGTTCAATGCCGCAGCCGCACTCCTCGGTGGCGCGGAAAATCCCGTCGCCTACTTCGCTTTCGGCACGAACCTCGGTTATGGGCTTTTGTTCGGATGGCGCACGCGACTGCTGCCGTTCGGAGGGAAAATCATCGAGAAGATCGTTCACGTCCTGGGCGCGGCGCTGGCGATGTTAAGCACGGTCGGGCTACTCGAGATCATCTGGCTTTTGATCATAACGCCGCGGGGCGCAGGCTGAGCCGGGCATCGCTGACACCCTCGAATGCGCGGCGTCCCCGGGAGATAGAGCGAGCGCAAGAGGGGTTCAACGCGCTTAAAGGCGGGCGCAGAGGTCCGAACGCCCGAGGGAAAAGCGCCTCTCTGACCGCCGCCAATGCCGTCTGTGCGCAACACCCGGTGTGTGCGCAGGGCGCCCGTTTCGGAAGAGCCGTCTGCACGCGCCACGAGATCGTCCGGTCAGGTGCCCTCAAGGCTATCCAGCCCCTGCCGCCCCGGCTTTCGTCCCGTCCGCGATGGAATGCCATACGCTACCGTATGACAAGTCATGGAGGACCACTATGTCGAACACATCCCGATTTCTCACAGCCCTCGCCGCCTCCGCCCTGCTCCTAGACCCGATAATCGCCACGGGCGCCCTCGTCCCGGGCTCTGGGCACGGCCCATATGCGCGCGTCTTCTATCCCAAAAACCTGCCTCCTCCGGCCGACCGCGTCGGTTTCCCGCAGACTTGGACACATGCCTACGGTAACCCTCGCCACAACGCCGCCTACCCCGTCCCGACCGGCGCGCCCGCCTGGCTCAAAAACGGTGTCACCTGGCACTATGCGGAGGCCAGAGCGTGGCCGCTGTCCCGCCACGAGCCGTACGGCGCCAATGTCTACGGCGAGCGGCTCGCACTGGCCACCATGACACAGTTCTACGGAAACGCTCTCGGCGTCTCGGCGGTCGACGGTATCATCTACGCCGAAAGTGATGACCAGTTCGTTTATGCGCTGAATGCCCGCACCGGTCGATTGATCTGGCGCACAAGTCCGGTTGGCAACACCTTTATGGGTAACCCTCTGGTATCCGGCCATATTGTCTACGTGACCGTCGGCAATGTTGGTTTCAACTTCTCGAATGTTCAGCGCTACGCTCAGAAAACCGCAGCACGCGGCGCGGGGGTGAGCTATAACGGGGTCTACGCTCTCGATAAGACGACCGGGAAACTCCTCTGGCACTTTGGAACGATGGGCGCGACCATGCCCACACCCGCCATCGCAGACAATAGGCTCTTCATCGACACGGGCTCGGGCGACATCTATGCGATCAACGCGAAAACCGGCCGCCAGATTTGGATCAAGCGCGCCGGAGGCATCGCCAACATGTCGAATCCGGCCGTCTATCACGGACATGTTTACGTTGCCCTGTCGGTCATACCCTATCTGTATTGCCTGTCCGCCCAGAACGGGCATATCGCCTGGAAGGCCACGATCCGCCGTGCGACCAAACCTGGTCTAGGCGACGTGTCCCCGGCAGTTGCCCGCGGCGTGGTCGTCATGGACGCTGTCGGGGTCGTCCCGTCGCACGGCGGTCACACGACACTCACAACTATAGTGCGCGCCTATAACGCCGAGGATGGGCATGTATTGTGGACCCATGTCATGGGCCCGGGCCCCAAACCCCCAGCCTTCAAGGGCGGCGTGCCGATGATTCACAAGAACGTCGTCTACGTTGGAACGCCAGTCAACAATATCTACGAGGCCTATAACCTGCACACGGGCCGGGTCCTCTGGACGTGGCACATCCCCAAGGCGGGTGCCGCCGGGGCTGGACGCGGGCCCGCGACCTACTACGATCACAAGCTCTTCATCAGCACGGGTCCGCGCCTCTTCGTCCTGAACCCGCGCACCGGCCGCGTGATCGGCCAAAAATATCTTGGCGGCCGCTTCGGCATCGTAAACCCGGTTATCGTCAGCGGTACCCTGTATCTCGACAACTCCTGGGACTGGGTGATGGCCCTCCCGGTAGCGTCCGTGATCGGGCACGAGCCCGTGCATCGACAGTTGTCACCCTAACCTATGGTTTGACGCGCAACCGCCGAAAAAGCGCTATGCTTTTACTGCTTGCCGTGAACACTCAAGAGGGGGCGCACGATGACTCATGAGATATTGGAGAATGACCACGAGGTGCCAAGCCGAAGCCCGCTTGTCAATGCCGTGAGCTGGGCGCTCTTTCGCAGGCGTCGAGAGGCCGAGGATTATCTCGCGCGCGTCCGCCTTAATGCCGGTCACGAACTCATCGGCGGGCATAGTCAAGACAGTGTAGGGGATTATTGGTGGGTCGGGGTACGCGTCCCCTCGATCTCCGCATGGGGTCACCCGCAGGCGATCAATAAACACGGCCGTCACGGCGACTGACGCGGCGAGCCAGAAGCGCGCGTCGCCCCGTCGCGCCGCAGAGGCGCGCCTGCGGGGGCCCCGAGGAGAGAGGTTCGATGTGTCGGCAAAGGCCCCTTAAAGCCGGCGGGCGTCACGCCCGGGCGCGCACACTCAAGCGTGCCCGGCGCACACAGGCTCGTCCTTCTTCTCGACCGTAGGGATGTACGTCACTTCGGTACCTTGCTCGGCTGCGATCCACCGTCCCGCTTCGCGCGACATCTCAAGCGTCATGAGCAAGCTGTCCCCATCGACCACCTCACTCAATACCGTCCCGGCGCCATACAGACGAGACCGCAGACGTCCCTCGGAAAGCGGGATACGGACCTGGGCGCGTACGCGCTGCGGACCAAGCCTTTCACGAATGGCATCCAAAAGGAGATCGAGCCCGACCCCGGTGCGCGCCGAGACGAACGCGCGCGATGCTTGCCCGAACCCGTCGCGCTCCAGGCGCGGCGCGTCACCCAAGACGTCGACCTTATTCATAACGATGAGTCTCGGCACATCCTCGGCCCCAATCTCGGCCAACACCCGATCGACCTGCTCCACATACGCGCGGTGCTCCGGATGGCTCGCGTCCACCACATGCAGCAAAAGGTCGGCAAACTGCACCTCCTCCAGCGTTGAGCGGAAGGCAGCGACTAGGCCATGGGGGAGGTGACGAATAAAGCCTACAGTGTCGGCGAGGATCATCGCGCCCGCCGCCGGGAGCTCCACGCGCCGCATGGTGGGATCCAAAGTCGCGAACAGGCGATCGGCAGCGTAGACATCCGCACCGGTCAACACATTGAAGAGGGATGACTTGCCGGCGTTGGTGTAACCCACGAGTGAGACCGTGGGGACCACCGAACGCTGTCGGGCCCGACGACGCATAAGGCGTTGCCGGCGCACCTTATCGAGCCGTTTGTGGAGAACGCGGATGCGCTCGCCGATCATGCGCCGATCGCTTTCGAGCTGGGTCTCACCCGGACCGCGCAGACCAATACCGCCCTTTTGGCGCTCAAGGTGCGTCCAGCCGCGTACGAGTCGAGTCGCAAGATGCTCGAGCTGCGCGAGCTGCACCTGCAGCTTACCTTCATGGGAATGCGCGCGTTGCGCGAAGATGTCGAGTATGAGCCCCGTGCGGTCGAGCACGCGCGCGCCCACCACCTTTTCCAAGTTGCGTTCCTGGCCAGGCGACAGCGCCGCGTTCACCAAGACCAACTCGGCGCCCATGGCGGCCACCAACTGGCGGACCTCTTCGGCCTTGCCGGAGCCCACGTAGGTCGCGCTATCGGGCTGCTGACGCGCGCCTTCCACGATCCCCACGATCTCCGCACCCGCCGAGACCGCAAGCAGCCTCAACTCCTCGAGGTCTTCCTGCTCCTCGGCGTCCGCCAGCCGCAAATGCACCAAGACGGCGCGTTCACGGCCTTTGGCCTCGCCGAGGCTTTCGAGATTACTCGTCGCCTACCCCCTTGTCTGCCACCGCCTCATCCATATCGAAACTGAACTTGACCGGTCGACTGGGAACCACTGTGGAGATCGCATGCTTGTAAATCATCTGGCTCACGGTGTTCTTCAACAACACCACGAACTGATCAAAAGATTCGATTTGCCCCTGTAACTTGATACCGTTCACCAAAAAGATCGAAACGGGTACATGCTCTTTCCGTAGAACATTCAAATAAGGGTCTTGTAAAGCCTGCCCTCTATGCTGACTCATGACAGTTCTCCTGTTCTTCTGTAGTACCGTTACTGAGGCATTGGCCGACCCCTTCAGGGGCCCCCGCACAGCTTATCCACTGCATCCCGGATCGCCGTCGCGCAGATCTCCGGCCCCCGGGGCCCATCTCCGTCTAGCCATTGCACCGCCGCATCCGCCCGCAACCACGTCAGTTGACGCTTAGCAAGCTGTCGAGTCGCAGCGCTACCCTGCTCGATGAGTTCATTATACGGGATTTTATCACGGAGGTATTCTCCGACCTGGCGATAGCCCACAAGTCGCAGCGTAGGGGCCCCCGAGGATAGACTCTGCCCAAAGAGCCACATCCCCTCGTCTATCAAACCGCGCGCGATCATGCGACGAAAACGGACTGCGATGCGCTTATGCAAAATCGAGCGGTCGCGCGGACTGATCGCGAACTTGAGGATGGGGTGAGGCCATGGGGACGAGACCGCCTTCTCCGGCACCCGCCCCACCGTGCGTACGATCTCGAGCGCCCGCACGATACGCTGGGGGTCGGTCGGCGCAATGGCCGCCGCCCGGCGTGGGTCACGCGTGGCAAGCTCAGCATAAAGAGCCGCCAAGCCCTTGTCGGCCCACTCCGCCAACAGCGCTGCCCGCAACGCTTCATCAGCCGGCGGTATGTCGGGCAGCCCATGCTCCAAGGCGCGGAAATAGAAACTGCTGCCCCCGACCAAGACCGGTACGCGGCCGCGTCGCCAGGCGGCGTGTATCAACCGACGAGCGTCATCACAAAAGGCCGCCGCCGAGTAGCTCTCGGCCACGGAGCGGATGTCGATCAGATGGTGCGGCACGGCGCGCAGTTCAGCGAGCGAAGGCTTGGCGGTGCCGACGTCGAGACCTCGATAGATCTGCGCGGCATCCACGCTCACGACGTCGATCGCCAGGAGACGGCTCAACGCAAACACGGTGGCCGTCTTCCCCGCCCCTGTCGGCCCCATGAGGAACACGACAGGGCCTTGCGTCATGAACCCTGGGGCCGCATGTGCGGAAACAAAATCACGTCGCGTATGCTGGGGGCGTCTGTGAAAAGCATGACCAAACGGTCTATACCTATGCCTTCACCGGCGGTGGGCGGCATCCCGTATTCAAGGGCCTCGACGTAGTCGGCGTCATAATGCATGGCCTCCTCGTCACCGTCTCCGCGCCGTTCGACCTGGGCCTTGAACCGCCGCGCCTGATCCTCGGGGTCGTTCAACTCCGAGAAGCCGTTTGCGATCTCGCGGCCACCTACGAAGAACTCGAAGCGATCGGTCACGAAGGGGTCTTCATCATTGCGTCGGGCCAGAGGCGAGACTTCCGCGGGATAAGCCGTAACGAAGGTCGGCTGCGACAGTCGCCCCTCGATGGTCTTTTCAAAGATTGTCATCTGAAGACCGCCAGCCTCGAGACCAGGCTCCACAGGTAGGCTCTTGGCGGCCAAAAAGGCCCTGAGCGCCACTATGTCGCGCAAATCGGCGGGCGCGTCGGGATGATAGTGGCGGATCGCCTCTTCGATCGAAAGCCGCGCAAAGGGGATGCCGAAGTCATAGTGCTCACCCTGATAGGAAAGCGTGGTCGTCCCCAGCACATCCTCACATAAACCGCGCAACAAGGTCTCGGTCAAGTCCATGAGATCACGATAGTCGGCGTAGGCCTGATAGAATTCCACCATCGTAAATTCCGGATTGTGACGCGTGCTCAAGCCCTCGTTGCGGAAATTCCGGTTGATCTCGAAGACGCGGTCGAAACCACCCACGACGAGCCGCTTCAGATAGAGCTCGGGGGCTATGCGCAAATAGAGCGGAATGTCGAGCGCGTTGTGATGGGTCACGAACGGCCGCGCCGTGGCACCCCCCGCAAGCGGTTGCATCATCGGCGTCTCGACCTCGCTGAAGCCCCGATCCTTCAAGAACGTCCGCAGATAGGCTACGATGCGTTCACGCCGCTCGAAGATCGCGCGTGTCTCGGGGTTTACGATGAGATCAAGATAACGCTTACGGTAGCGGGTCTCTTGATCGGTCAGGCCGTGAAACTTCTCGGGCAAAGGCCGTAGGTTCTTCGCGAGCAGCCGAAGCATGGAGGCACGCACACTCAACTCCCCAGTCTTCGTACGAAACAGCCGTCCGGCGACGCCGACGATATCACCCAGATCCCAGCGCTTGAAGGCCTCGTAGGCCGGGCCCATGGTGTCGCGCTCCACAAAAATCTGCATGCGTCCGGTCGCATCCTGGATGTGACAAAAGCTCACCCGCCCCATCACTCGCTTGGTCATCAACCGGCCGCCCAGCCGCACCTCCCCCACGGCGTCCAGATCCCCCTCTGGCGCCTCCCGGTAACGCGCCAATAGCGGCGCGGCCTGCTGATCGGGGCGATAATCGTTCGGATAGGCCTGACCCTCGGCGCGCAACGCGTCGAGCTTCTCGCGCCGCTGCGCGATATGCCGATCCTCGTCCCCTGCGGCCCCTATGCTGCCCTGCCCTTCTTCCACACCCGCCCCCTTACAAACCGCTCTTCAAACTCGCTTCGATGAATCGATCCAGGTCGCCATCCAACACCGCCTGGGTGTTGGCAATCTCGACCCCGGTACGTAAATCCTTGATGCGTGACTGATCCAGGACATAGGAGCGGATCTGGCTCCCCCAACCGATGTCCGACTTGCCCTCCTCAAGCTTTTCCTGCGCCTCGCGCTTCTTCTGCATCTCGGCCTCATAGAGCCTGGCCTTCAACATCTTCATGGCCTGCGACCGGTTCTTGTGCTGCGAACGGTCGGTCTGGCACTGCACCACGATACCGCTTGGCACATGGGTTATGCGCACCGCCGAGTCCGTCCGGTTCACATGCTGACCGCCTGCACCGCTTGCGCGATAGGTATCAACGCGCAGGTCCGCCGGGTTTATGTCGATCTCGATCGTGTCGTCGATCTCGGGATACACGAACACCGAGGCAAACGAGGTATGTCGGCGATTGCCGGAATCGAAGGGCGACTTGCGCACGAGCCTGTGCACGCCCGTCTCCGTGCGCAGGTGGCCGAAGGCATAGGGGCCTGAGTACTTGACCGTGGCGCTCTTGATGCCAGCCACCTCGCCGGCCGATACCTCGACGATTTCGGTGGCAAAGCCCTGGCGCTCGCCATAGCGCAGGTACATCCGTAAGAGCATCTCCGCCCAATCCTGCGCCTCGGTCCCGCCCGACCCCGACTGGATATCCAAGAAGGCATGGGCGGAGTCCATATCGCCCGGGAACATGCGCTGGAACTCAAGGGCCTCCAGTTGCTTCTTGAGCCCCCCCACATCGCGCGCGATCGACTCGGTCAGGGCCTGATCCGCCTCCGCGCGCGCCATAGCGAAAAGCTCCGCGGCCTCGGCAAGCCCGGTCTCTATGACCCGGATGGCGCCGACGGTCTCGGCGAGCCGCGCCCGTTCCCGCCCAAGCTCCTGGGCACGCACCCGGTCCGCCCAGACCTGTTGATCAAGGAGTTCCCGCTCGACTTCGACTAGCCGCTCCTCTTTGGCATCGATGTCAAAGATACCCCCGAAGCGTGGCAGTGCGGTCGCGAAGCTCCCGCAGAGTCTGCTCTATACTGCCCTGATCTTCCACGACCGCCCTCCAAAAAGTCCGCAGGATACCCGAACCTTTGCGGAAAAACGAGCAAGAGGCAAGCCCTTGCGCGCGCCGCTCCCGACCGAAACGGCCCGCTGCGGTCTGTCTCACTCCCTCAGGATGGGCCGTGCGAGGCGAGTGCTGCGCGATAGGCAGGCGAGATCGGCTGGCCCGGGAAAAACCGCTGCACAGTGGCGATCGGAAGATTCGTCCCCGGCGCAAAGGTGAAATCGGTCGCCGCAGCAATCATGTGGCAGGAGATGCAACTTTGCACACGGCCGTAAGCGATCAGGTGGCCATCCGGCTTGTAGGCAGCCATAACCCAATCACGATCGGCGGCGTCATAGCCCGGCACCTTCAACATGGCGGTCACCGTCTTCAGGACCTTATGAATGTCAAAATTTTCCTTGATGTAGAGGCTTCCGGCCGGGAAGCGCGTGACGCGCGCGACCCCGTGGGCCGCCGCCTTCACGGCGATCGCATTGGCACGATCGATGGTGTAGTAATCGGCCATGCGTGCGCCGTGCATCCAGAGGTGGCTCCCCGGGAGCAGGGCGCCCCCATGCTCAAGCGCCTGCACCTCCTTAAAGAGCGCAGCCGGACCGGGGGCCTTGTCGGCCCCGGCGGCAGCCAAGGGGATCAGTAGGGCCGCGCAGGCGGCGCCCAGCCGTTTCTTCTTATGAGATATTGACATTGTGACGCTCGCGTGGGTGCAGAAGATCGCATCATCACGCCACGCCCTCCGTCTGTCAACGGTCGCACCTTGCCCGTCGCGCTGCCGCCCCAGATCCGTGCGTCCAGACGCTTGTGCCTGGTGGCACGCAAATCTTATGGCCCATTGCTACCCATTTTGGCGCAGTTGATGCACCATCCTGGTGAGAGTAAAGTCGCGCAGGCCCATGAGGGACCGGGGGTTGAACTGGTGACATAGAACAATGCGCCATCGCGGATCGATCCGCGCAATCCGGGTGCGCCGTGACCCGACGGGAGATCTGCCGCTGTCAACTACACCGCCCTAACAGGCCATGGGCCATGCCCCCTGTAAAGGAGGTAAAGGCGAAAGGCAAAGCGCCGAAGGCCCTCGCCGCCTCCGCAAGGAGGGAGTCGGTTGCCCACAACCCCGAGGGGAGAGGCTCCGAAAGGAGCGCGTCACAAGGCCCGTAAGGGCTGTTTTTTAGAGAGGGTTGATGGCTGTTTTGGTACTGGATCGGAGCAAGCAACCGCTGATGCCGTGTTCCGAGAAACGGGGACGGCTCCTGCTCGAGCGGGGCCGGGCCCGTGTCCACCGGATGGTGCCGTTTACGATCCGGCTGGTGGACCGGCGGGTGGAGGATTCCGTGTTGCAACCCATCCGGCTGAAACTGGACCCAGGCAGCCAGACCACGGGCCTGGCTTTGGTGCGCGAGCGAGAAGCGGTGGACCAAGCCGCCGGGGAGATCCTCCGTGCCGGCGTCGTGCTGACGTTACTGGAGGCGCAGCACCGAGGGTCCGTGATCCGCGAGCGGCTCACGGCCCGGCGCGCATTCCGCTTCTGCACCTTGATCCAGGGGGCGGATGGGTATGGATATTCCCTCACGAAGAGAGCCTTTGACAAAGGAGATGCGGGAACCGGGGCGGCTTGCGCCGCCGCGCTCTCCCTCCCCGGCCTGATGGGCCACACGGCCCACAATGACGCCGGGGTTTCCCGCGCTATCGGATGAAACTTGTCGTTGCCATCATCAAGCCATTCAAGCTCGAGGACGTCCGCGAGGCGCTATCGGAATTAGGCGTCAAGGGCCTCACCGTCACGGAGGTCAAGGGCTTCGGCCGCCAGAAAGGACATACCGAACTCTATCGCGGCGCCGAGTACGTCGTGAACTTTCTGCCGAAGGTCAAAATCGAGGTGGCCATAGAGACCGAGATGCTGGATCAGGTCATTGAGGCGATCAGCCGCGCGGCGCGTACGGGCAAGATCGGGGACGGGAAAATTTTCGTGCTGGCGCTGGAGGAGGCCGTGCGCATCCGCACTGGCGAAACCGGCAAGGGTGCGCTTTAAGGGGGAGTCGCGGTGCGTAATCTGTCGTTGGTCTTGCGGGGCCTAGCGGTCGCCGCCCTGGTCGTGCTCGTGCTCATCCCTGTACGGGCTCTCGCCGCCACACAAGCGGGGGCCGGACAGCTGGCCGCGCAGGCGCCGTTGGCGACTGCCGCCTCCAGTATTCCGCACAGCGCCATCAACCACGGCGACACCGCGTGGATGCTGGTGTCGACAATCCTCGTCCTCATGATGACCATACCGGGGCTTGCCCTCTTTTACGGGGGCATGGTCCGCGAAAAGAACGTTTTGAGTACGCTTGGGCATAGCTTTGCCACCACCTGCCTCGTAACCCTCCTCTGGTATACCGTCGCCTACAGTCTGTCGTTTACCGACGGCAATGCCTTCATCGGCGGGTTCGGACGCCTCTTCCTCCATGGCATGGGGCGCGACACGATCTCAGACCGTTCCATGGCCGTCCCGGAAACGGTCTTCATGTCCTTCCAGCTGACGTTCGCCATCATCACCCCGGCGCTCATCTCCGGCTCGTTTGCGGAACGCATCAAGTTCTCGGCGGTGCTCTGGTTTAGCGCCCTTTGGCTCTTGTTCGTCTACTCCCCCATCGTCCACTGGATCTGGTCGGAACACGGCTGGCTTGCACATCTGGGCGTCCTCGATTTCGCGGGCGGCACGGTCGTCGAGGTGAACTCCGGTGTCGCAGGCCTCGTCACTGCCCTCGTGGTGGGACGCCGCGTGGGCTATGGCCGCGAGGCCATGGCGCCCCACAATCTCGTCCTGACCATCCTCGGGGCCTCACTACTCTGGGTCGGCTGGTTTGGCTTCAATGCCGGAAGCGCGGTGTCCGCGGGCGGCCTTGCCGGCATGGCGATGGCCACCACGCAGATCGCCACTGCCGCGGCGGCCATGGTGTGGATGGGCCTCGAGTGGACCGCGCGCGGCAAACCCAGCGTCCTCGGCATGGCCTCAGGCGCTGTCGCGGGCGCTGTTGCCATTACACCGGCCTCCGGATTCGTAGACCCAAGCGGCGCGCTTATCATAGGGCTTGCGGGCGGGGCTGCCTGCTTCTGGGCGGTCACTTATGTGAAAAACGCCCTGGGCTATGACGACTCACTCGATGTGTTCGGCGTCCATGGCATCGGCGGTGTCGTGGGGCTCATCCTAACCGGCGTGTTTGCCGTCAAGGCCATAGGCGGGACCCCAGGCGCGCTTGAGGGCAATATCGGCCAGATCGGCAAACAGGCGATCGCCATAGCGGCAGTGGCCAGTTATGACGCCATCGCGACCTTCCTGATTTTGAAACTCGTCGATCTCGTCATAGGCCTGCGGCCGAGCCACGAGGAAGAACGCGAAGGTCTGGACATCACCCAGCATGGCGAGCGCGCCTATAGCGAATAAGCTCCAAACTCGGCGGCTGACTGCCCCCCTTATCCGGCCACCCATAACGGAGGCCGGATAGGTCGTTCCTGGATGGGTTGCGCGCGGGCGCGGTCGGATGAGCGTGGGGCGTCCGGCGTCAATCACACCCTTCACTGTGGCACAGCTTATGCCGTTGAAGGCGGAGGCGAGTCTCCCTGATCTCATATTGGGCAAGGCGGCGTGTCGGCCAGGCGATACTGGCCGTGCTAGAATGATTGTAAACAGAAACCCTAATATGCCCCCGCGCGGGGCCAAAGTGGCGAGATCCTAAGGCGCCCTACCCTCGCCGCCGGCCCAGGGCCGCAAACGCGCCGTGACTGACATCGACCTCAAGCACCCGTCCCTCTACATGAATAGGGAACTTGGCGTGCTCGCCTTCAACCGCCGAGTCCTCGAGCAGGCCAAGGACGTCCGCTTGCCGCTCCTCGAGCGGCTGCGCTTCCTGGGCATATCGAGCACCAATCTCGATGAGTTCTTCGAAGTCCGCGTAGCTAGTCTTCAGCAACGCGCCGAGGTCGCGGGAAGCGCTCTCGCCCCCGATGACAAGACCGCGGCGGAGATCCTGCAGACCGTGCGTGCGGAGGCCTTGGACCTCGTCGCCGAACAATACCGGGTCTTTAATGAGATCCTGATCCCTGAGCTTGCCGCCGCGGGCATCCACATCATCAAGCGCGACGCATGGACCGAACCCCAAGATGCCTGGCTGCGCCGTCACTTCGAAGAGGAACTCTTGCCTATCATGAGTCCTCTCGGGCTCGATCCGGCCCACCCTTTCCCGCGCATCCTGAACAAGAGCCTGAACTTCATCGTGTCCCTCGAGGGCCGCGACGCCTTCGGACGCCAAGGAGGTATGGCCATTGTGCAAGCGCCGCGCGCCCTGCCGCGCGTCATAGCGCTTCCGGACAGCAGTCGCCAGTGTCACAAGTTCGTGTTGTTGTCATCGGTCATCCACGCCTATGTCGACCAACTCTTTCCGGGCATGAAAGTGCTCGGCTGCTACCAATTCCGCGTGACGCGCAATAGCGACCTCTTTATAGACGACGACGAAATCAGCGACATCCTGCGCGCCGTGCAAGGCGAGATCGCCTCGCGGCGTTATGGGGACGCCGTGCGTCTCGAGGTCTCGCGCGAATGCCCGGACACCACCAGCACTTTTCTTCTGCAGCAATTCGAACTGAACGCCGACGACCTCTACGCGGTCAACGGGCCCGTGAACCTCAATCGCCTGGGCGAGATCTATGATCGCATCGATCGCCCGGACCTTAAGTATGCGTCCTTCATGCCCGGGGTACCGCGCGCACTCGCGACCAGCGTCGACCTCTTTGCCGCCATACGCCACGCCGATATCCTTCTGCACCACCCCTTCGAATCCTTCCTTCCGGTCGTGGAATTCATACAGCAGGCTGCGTCCGACCCCTCGGTGCTTGCCATCAAACAAACCATGTACCGATCCGGCCCGGACTCCATTATCGCCGATGCCTTGGTGCAGGCGGCGCAAGCGGGCAAGGAAGTCACTGTAGTGATCGAGCTGCGCGCGCGCTTCGACGAGGCCGCCAACATCGCCCTCGCCAACAAGCTGCAGGAGGCCGGGGCGCATGTCCTCTACGGCATCGTGGGCTTCAAGACCCACGCCAAGATGGCGCTTGTCGTGCGTCGCGAGGACGGATCCCTACGCCGCTACGTCCATCTGGGCACCGGCAACTACCACCTGCGCACAGCCAAGGCCTATACCGATTACGGCTATTTCACGTGCCGACCCGAGATCGGCGAGGACGTAAACCACGTCTTTCTGCAATTGACGAGCTTAGGGAGCGGCCCGCCCCTAGAGTGCCTCGTACAAAGCCCGTTTACGCTCCATAGCCAGATGCTGGCCTTGATCGAGCGCGAGCGTGCCCACGCCGCAACGGGACAGCCGGCGCATATCATCCTTAAAATCAACGCCTTGACAGAGCCTGAGATCATTCAGGCCCTCTACCGCGCCTCCATGGACGGCGTACGCATCCAACTCATCGTGCGCGGCATTTGTTGCCTACGCCCCGGCATCGACGGCATCTCCGACCATATCCAGGTCCGCTCCGTAATCGGGCGCTTCCTCGAACATAGCCGTGTCTACTCTTTCGCAAACGGCGGCAAGCCCGAGGTCTACCTCGCCAGCGCCGACTGGATGGAACGGAATTTCTTTCGGCGCGTCGAGGTGGCCTTTCCGATTCAATCTCCACGCCTGCGCGACCGGGTCGCACGCGACTTGAAGCGCTATCTGAAGGACAACACGGGCGCCTGGATCCTGCAAGCCGACGGCCAATATCACAGGCCGCATCCCCGCAAATCCAACAAACGCGATGCGCAAGCTGAGCTCCTCAAGGAACTCGCCGACCGCAGCTAAGACCCGCACCACAAAGATGTTAGGCGTTTAGCGCAAAGCGAACACCGCTTTTTTGCATATCGGCAAGCTCTGGGGCCAATTCACGCCACAGGGCATCTCGAACGGGTCCTGCGCGCAGGCTCGCGCGGATCTCAAGCACCGCCCCACGCGCACCCAGGCGCCAGGGGATGCGCCGACGGGCGACCGGCAGAGAATTCTCGATGCGCAAAAGCGTCACGGCGATGCGCGTGATGACAGCGAGGCGCAGCGCTGAATCCCCGAACGACTTCTTGATCGCACTGACCGCAGGCTGCGTCCACTTGCCCCGATGCAGGCCCACCAATGCGGCGATCAGTGCCTGCTCTTGCGGCGCGACTCCAGCCATCTCGGCATGAGCCACGATATAAGCGCTGTGGCGCTCGTAGTGCAGGCGATTGATGCCGGTCCCGCAGGCGTGCAGTCGCACCGCCCATTCCACGAAGCGTCCATCCTCCGGGGCCAAACGCCAGGGGCCTGCCACGGCCTCGAAGAGCGCGGCGGCGCGCTCGGCTCCCTGGGACCCATAGGGGTCGGGCCAGCGTGCGGCGAGCCGCGCCACCGCCTCGCGGCGGACATCCGCCCCCGACAAACGCCCGATCAAGTCCCGAAGGATACCCTCGCGCAAGGCGCCCTTGGCGACCCCCATCTCGCCGATCTCCAAAACCTCGAATAGCGCGATCAGGATGGCTAGCCCTCCGGCGAAAACCGGCGCGCGCTCGGTGGCAAGCCCCGGAAGGACCAAGCGATCGGCGTAGCGCTGGCCGAGAACGCGCTCCTTTAACACCTCTAAGGCGCCCGGCGAGAGCATCCCTGTGGTAAGCCCGAGTTCGCGCGTCACGGCCTCGACTGCGCGTATCGTTCCCGACGATCCCATAACCCGCTCCCAGCGCGCGGCAAGAAAGCGCTCACGAAGCGGCATCAGTTTCTGTCGGGCGAGCGCCACGGCCTGGCCGAAACGCGCCTCGCTCAGCAAGTGGCCCGCCAAGAAGCGGTCCGTGAGGGTGACGCAGCCCATGGTCACGCTCTCCAGGATCTCTGCATGCCCGGCCATTCCGACAATGAGTTCGGTGCTGCCGCCTCCTATGTCGATGACCAGCGTGCGGGTCTCGGGCGCGATTCCCGGGCTCACACCCCGGTAGATGAGCCGCGCCTCCTCGACGCCCGATACGACCTCCACGGGCGCCCCCAGCCGGGCGTGAGCCTTCTGCAGAAAGGACTCAGCCCCCACGGCCTGACGCAGGGTGTTGGTCCCGACGACCCGCACAAGCTCTGGGCGCCACAGCGCCAGACGCTGCCCAAAGCGCCTCAGGCAGTTCAACGCCGCCTTGGCGGCCACCGGCCGGATATGCTGCTTGCGATCGAGTCCCGACCCGAAACGCAGCATCTCGCGCATCTTATCGACCACCACGGGTTCCCCTTCCTCGACCTTGGCAATAACGAGATGGAAGCTGTTCGAGCCGAGATCGACCGCCGCGATCACCGGGGCACGGTTACGCGCCGCGCGCTTGACGATCTTTTTGGGTGTGACCTTTGCGGGGGCCTTAGGCATGGGGCCGCATCCTTCCAGAAACAGAGGACTCGGAGTCTGGCGAATAGTGGCGACCATGACAAGGCGGCGCGAACATCAGGACACCCGGAATGCCCCGCCCGGAACCGGAATCTGATCCCGTTGCGGTCCGCCGCGAAATCGCTACACTTCCCGCATCACGTCCGATGATATCTCATGTCCGCCAGTGAACACCCTAAAGGCGCTCACGCGCCCCTGTCTTTCCCATTGCTTGGCTTTCTTGCGTTCATGGCCGGGGCGACCGTGGCCAACCTTTATTACGCGCAACCGCTCTTGGCCGAGATCGCACGAAGCTTTCATGTAGACGCAGGCCGCGCGGGCCTCATATCGGTCGCGACCCAGGCCGGTTACGCGGCGGGCCTGGCCCTGATCGTACCGCTTGGCGACGGACGCGAACGCAAAACCCTCATCGTTGCCACCACCACCCTGATCGCCGTGGCGCTTGTGCTTGTGGCGCTCAGCCCCAACTTCGCGATCCTGCTTGCCGCAAGCCTCTTCATGGGGCTCTCGACGACCGTCCCGCAGTTGCTCGTGCCGTATACGGCGACCCTGGCACCCCCCGCGCGGCGGGGCCGGGCCGTCGGTCTCGTCATGAGCGGCCTCCTGATCGGTATCATCGTCTCCCGCGCCTTGAGCGGCTTTGGGTCCTTCCTTGGATGGCGGGTCATCTACGGGCTCGCCGCCGGCGTGATGGCGCTCTGCGCGGCCACCGCTGCCCGCCTCCTCCCCCGTCAAGCGCCACCCGAACCCGTCCCCTACGGCACTCTGCTCAGGTCCCTCAAAGGACTCTGGCAAAACGAGCCCGTACTGCGTTTCCACGCCTTCCTGGGGGCCATGGGCTTCGCCGCCTTCAGCGTCTTCTGGACACCGCTCGTCTTTCATTACGGCCATCTCTTTCCCGGGGAGGCGAGCCGCATGGTGGGGATCACGGGCTTCATAGGCGTGTCCGGGGCTCTCGCCGCGCCGCTCTCCGGTCGCCTGTCCGAGCGTTACGGGGTCCTCGCCGTCAACGGCAGTTTCCTCTTACTCGTAGGCAGCGCCTTCCTCATCCTCTGGTTTCAGGGTGATTCGCTGGCCGGGGTCGCCGCCGGTGCGGCCCTCCTCGACGCCGGCGTCCAAGGTAGCCACATCTCCAATCAGACGCGCCTCTATGCCCTTAGGGCCTCGGTCCGCAATCGCCTCACGGCGGTTTATATGACCGCCTACTTTGCGGGCGGGGCGCTCGGCTCGCTCGTCGGCACCTGGGCCTGGAAGGAGGCTGGGTGGCGCGCGGTGTGCGCCACAGGCGCAGCCTTCGCGCTCGCGGCCCTCTTACGCCTCATCACGGGCTTTCACGGTGCAAACCTCTGCCCGCCCCAAGCCGGAACGGGCGCATAGGCGCGCCGGATCGCGCCCGGACCCCCGACATTCCCAGGGGCCTGCGACTTACGCCGCAGCTTGTTTACAATGGCGGTTTACCACCTGTCTGGAGTTCCCATGGCCCGCCACTATACCCTGACGCTCTCCTGCCCCGATCGGGTGGGCATCGTTGCCGCCGTAAGTGGGCTCATCGCAGGCCACGGCGGCTGGATCACGGAAGCCAACCATCATTCCGACCCGGAAGCCGGGCGCTTCTTCATGCGCCAGGAGATTCTGGCCGATTCGCTGCCGTTCGGTATCGAGACCTTCCGCGAACGTGTCGCGCCGATCGCCGCGCACTTCGCCATGGACTGGCAACTCGTCGACAGCGCCCGCAAGAAGCGCGTCGTGATCCTGGTCTCGCAACTCGGGCACTGCCTCTACGACCTCCTCGCGCGCTGGCAAGCCCGGGAATGGGATATCGAGATCCCCTGCGTGATCTCGAACCACGACACACACCGCCGTTTCGTCGAATGGCACGGCATTCCCTTCCATCACCTGTCCTCCGCCCCAGCTTACAAGGCGGAGACCTTTGCCCGCATCCAGGAACTCTTCGACGACGCGCACGGCGACGTCATGGTCCTAGCGCGCTACATGCAGATACTCCCGGATGCCCTCTGCCAACGCTATCCCAATCGCATCATCAACATCCATCACGGCTTTCTGCCGAGCTTCAAGGGCGCCAAGCCTTACCACCAGGCCTATGAGCGCGGCGTGAAACTCGTGGGGGCGACCTGTCACTATGTGACCTCGGATCTGGATGACGGACCCATCATCGAACAAGACGTCGTGCGCGTGGACCACTCCGATGACCCAAGCGACCTCGTGCGCTACGGCCGCGACATCGAGAGAACCGTGCTCGCACGCGGGCTCGGCTATCACCTCGATGACCGGGTGCTGATCCATGGCCGTCGTACGGTCGTTTTCCGCTAAATCCTCGCGCCCTGAACGCTGTAACCCGCCTTCGTCGGAGCGGGTGGGGCGCATCCCCCGATTACCATCCACCACCGACACACTCCGGGCGCGCCTGCGTCCTTCTGTGGGTACAAGACTCGGCAAAATCGGCCATCCCGGAGACTCACGGCGGACTCAAGGATGGCGATCGGAAAGTCGGAGGACTAGGTGTTCAGGGACTTTAATGGGCGAAACACGGCCTACCCCTCCCCGTGACAGGTCGGATCTTGGTAATCGAACGCCTCTGCGCTAAACTACTAACACACTACTAATTGCTACCACATTAGTAATTAAGGAGCGGATCAGGCCGCCTAAATCGAGGTTGTCATGAAATCTCCGATTCACCCCCCCAATCTTCGCGCTCTCCTGAACGATATCAGGCCCGAACGGATGCTCGATATCATGCAGCAGCGTATCGGCCCAACCCCGGATGGAGAATACTTTCACTGGGATAAGCTGCGACACCGTACCCCACCCGAAGGCTATCGCCTCGAAGAATGGTGGGCCGGTACTAAATTTGCTCGGATGGCTCTCTATCGACCCTTGCCGTTCAAGGACAAAGCGATGCGCCCTTTTCAGTATGGCTTGCCGGATCTTGTGCTGCGGTTACTACATCGGGTGGATCGCGACGCCAGCAGCAGGATTCAGGCCACCGAACAGATAGCCAACTCCCAGACGCGCGACACTTACATCATAAGCTCGCTCATCGAAGAGGCAATTACGTCTAGTCAGCTCGAGGGCGCCTCAACCACGCGGCGCGTTGCCAAGGAAATGCTTCGGGAAGGGCGAAAGCCGCGCACCCACAGCGAACAAATGATCGTCAACAACTACCGCGCGATGCAGTTCATACGGGAATATGCGCACGAAAAGATCACTCCCGGTCTCATCAGAGAACTCCACAGCATCCTGGTCGAGCACACCCTCGATGATGCCGCTCAGGCAGGCGTCCTTCGGTCCGAGACGGATGACATTCGCGTCGTCGACGTGCGAGACGGCACGACCATGCATATACCGCCGAACGCGACACAGCTTGCGGAACGACTCGACGCCCTCTGTAGCTTTGCCAACGATAAACAGTCGGAGCTCTTTATCCATCCCGTCATACGCGCGATTATCCTGCACTTCATGCTCGCTTACGACCATCCATTCATGGACGGCAACGGTCGGACCGCTCGCGCGCTCTATTATTGGTCTCTGCTCAACCAAGGCTACTGGCTGGCCGAATATATCTCCATATCACGGATATTAAAGTCCGCGCCATCCGAGTATGCGCGCGCTTACCTCTATACTGAGACGGACGACTGTGACGTCACATATTTCATTATCCATCAGCTGCATGTCATGTGTCGGGCCCTTGATAATCTCGTGAAATATCTGTCGGCAAAAGCTCGTGAAGTACGGGAGATTGAAGAAACGATCCGCGGTACCCCGTTTCTGCAAGACAGCCTAAATCATCGGCAGATCGCCTTGCTGGGGCATGCCCTGCGCCACCCCAATGCGACTTACCGCATTCAAGGACACCGGCAGTCGCATAACATCACATACGAAACGGCTCGTACGGACTTAACTTCGCTCTTTGATCTCGGTCTCCTGACTCAGGAACGCGCATCTCGTGCATTCGTATTTAGGGCACCTGGTGACTTGATGGCACAGATCAAGATCCTCGGGCGGCGCCAAACGGGACGAGGCCCGGCCCGCCGTCCGTCGCGGGCTCCCAAGTCGCCTATGTAACGTGAATCACGCCCAAGGTACTTTTTGTTGACCTGAGCACCTCATGGCGATCGATACGATATATGCACCAAGGCGCCTACGACACGGATAGCTATGCCGATAAGATAGGGCTGAGCCGTGGTGATGTTCGGAACCGCTCCTCGCCTCATAAACTGAAAGCGACGCCCTGGAGCCGGCTGGCCGACGCCGCCGCCCCGGCGAAAAACTCGGTTATACTCACCCCGAGACCCTCCGTTGAGCGCCATAGGCGGTGCGTGCGCGAACGAGGGATCCGGTGTATGCGCGCGCGGTGGCAAATTGGGCCATTCCGGCCGGCTATCGCCTTTCAGTCCGCCTTCAGGAAAGAGCATCTATGGGTCATTGGTTCCTCACCACGCTTGCGCATCTTATACATATAGCCACTCCGGTCATGCACCGTTATGGGCTCTGGGGCCTGGTCGTGATCCTGTTCGTGGAGAATCTGGGCGTCATATTCGCGCCCGGGGAGGCCATAGTGGTCACCGCCGGTTTTCTCGCCGCCAAGGGCGCCTTTAGCATCGGCGTGGTGCTGGCGCTTGCCTTGATCGCCTGCGTGTCAGGGGGTTATATCGCGTATGGACTCGGGGTACGTTACGGGCACAAAGGGCTGATGCGGTATGGTAAGTATGTGGGGGTGAAGCCACCCATGGTCGATCGGGTCCATGAGCTCTTCCGGAGCTACGGGGCCGTGGTTGTCTTGGTCGGCCGCTACATCGTGCCCCTACGCCAGCTCCAGGGCTACATCGCCGGCAGCGCCGAGATGGGCTTTCGGCCCTTCGCCCTCTGGAGCGCCATAGGCGGCGCCTTGTGGGTGGGTACATGGGGGGGCGGGGCCTGGTGGCTCGCTCAGTCCATTCCCGGCTGAGGGCGGGCGCGAGGCGCGCCCTCGTGCAACCCACGGCTCGCCTCGAGCGGGCCCGGAAAACGCGAAAGAGCCCCGATACCGCACCTAGGAACGCGCGCCGTGGGCGAAGGCCCAGATCACGACCATCAGCATGACCACGATATAGAGCCGCAGCCCCCAGAACACCCATTGCTGCCAAGCCTTCAGGGTCCGCGGACCTACCTCGGGAAGGGCCTTGTCCCAACCCTCTTCGCGCAACAGGCGCGCGAGTTCTGCCAAATCGACTTCTTCGTCGGGTTTCACTGCGCACCTCCAAAGACATGGGGGAAGGTTACGGCGATACCGTAAAGGGCGTTGCATACGATCAGCAACACCATGATCCCAACCGCCACCATGTTACGCCGCTGGCTGTTGACAAAGGTCCCCATGAGCTCGACGTCGTTGACGAGCATCAGAAGAAACAACATGGCCGCCGGCATGAAGATGGTGGCGACCACCTGCACCGTGATATTCAGGAAACCAAGCGGCACATGCGGTAACATGACAACGCCGGCGGCGATAGCCGAACCCACCACCGCCGGCGCGTAGAAGGCCCAGGCCTTGCGGGGCGCATCATTCAAGGAGCGCGGGAGGTTGAGCGCCTCGCCCACCGCCCATGCCGTGCTCGCGGTGATCACGATAGATGATATGAGACCGGCCTCCATGAGACCCAGCGCGAAGAGGTCCATCGCCCACCCCCCCACATGATTTTTGAGCGCCACGAGCACGCCGTTCACGTTGAGATGTTGGGCATTGGGCAGCGCATGCAGGTGCTGGCCGGTCAGGATGATGATAGCCATCGCCACGATCACCATACCCGTGACCCCCAACATGAGATCGCGACGGCTGGCTTCGATGTCCTGAGGAAGCAGGCCCTTGTCGACGATGCATGACTGCTGAAAGAAGAGCTGCCAGGGAGCTATGGTGGTGCCGATATTGGCCGACAGCAGCACCAGAAAACCGGCCGACAACAGCCCCTCGGGGACCATCCAGTTGGCGCCTATGAAGGCGCGCCCCACGGCCGACCAGTCGGGATGCGAAAACAGGGCCAGAGGCACAAAGACAAGATTCAGTGCGGCGATGAAAAGCGCGATGCGCTCCCAAGTCCAGTAACGTAGGAACACGAGCACGAAGGCGACGAAGACGAGCGTGGCCGGCACCGTGACCCAGTAGGACAGGCCAAAGACATCCCCGCCCACGCGCACACCGATGAACTCGGTCATGAGCGTAAGGATGTTCGCGATCACGAGGTCGACGATCGAAAAGATGCCCCAAAAGGCGCCGTACCGCTTCCAGATAAGCTCGGCATGACCCCGTCGCGTGACCGCCCCCAGGCGTATGGTCATCTCTTGGACGAAATAGGCCATGAAACCAAGTGGGATCATGAGCGGCAGGAACACCCCGAGACCGAAGACAGCGCCGGTCTGGGAATAGGTGATCACGCCTCCGGCATCGTTGTCGCCGAGCATTACGAGCAAGCCCGGACCGAGCAGCGCAAGCCAAAGCGCGATGCGGTTAGTCAGCGTCTTGGGGCCGTTTCGCAGTCGCGCGATGCGCAGCCGGTCCTGCACCCGCACGAGCAGGGCTTCGGGTACCGCCATCTCCTCGATCTCGCCGGCAAGCGGCCTGACTGCGGCCCGCCGCTCCATCTGCCGCGCCTGCGCGGCCTTGGCCCGCAAAAGCGCCGCCCGTAACGCCTGAAGAACATGCACCTGCATGAGCGCGTCCCTACAATGTCGTCGAAACCGGGTCGCACACGCCCGTAGGCGAGCGCATCCTCGTCTCTGTCTAGATTCCAGTTTGGGTGGGGCGGGACTACAGTGGGCTCCCGGACCCGCAGTTGCGCCTCAAGGCGACCGCGATCCGGTATCACGCGAAGCGGGGTCTGCCTTCAGGCTTTGGCTGTGTGGCTACTACTACCCATTGGGTAGCGGGCCCTCCAAATAAGCGGCATGCCGCGATGGCGGCTTTGTAGCAGCCCGTTCCGAGACTGTCAACGCCCCCGGGGGGCACCCC
>JAJYHM010000069.1 GCA_021784755.1 Pseudomonadota bacterium | reverse complement strand
GCCGATTGGCCTACCGGCTCGAGAGCGCCCGGCTGCCGTGGCGCTGGACCCTGGAGTCGTTCCCGTTTGCGCGCCAGCCGGGCGTGACCAAGTCCCAGATCCTGACGCTCGCCGGTCTCGACTTCCTGGCGCGCGCCGAGAATGTTCTGTTGATCGGGCCACCCGGCACCGGCAAGACCGGGATCGCGATCGGTCTGCTGCGCGAGGCCTGCCTCAACGGCTACAACGGACGCTTCTACAACGCCCAGGCGCTGCTCGATGAACTCTATGCCTCGCTGGCCGACCGCTCCACGGCCAAGCTCATGCGCCACTTAACCGCCATCCGCCCGTTGGTCATCGATGAGCTTGGCTACCTGACCCTGAAACCCGAACAGACCAACGCCTTCTTCCGCTTGATGGACAGCCGCTATGGGCGGGCGTCGACCATCATTACGACGAATCTGGACGTCACCTCGTGGTATGAGCTCTTCCCGAACAAGCCCCTGGTCGACGCCCTGCTGGATCGTCTTCAGCACCACTGCATCACCATCCGCATCCAGGGCCCGTCCTTACGCAGCCCCGCTTGCGCCTCCCCGGTTCCGCAAGACCCGTCCGACCCGGCCCCCGGCTCCCCCAAGACCCGTCGCCGCTCGTCTGCGAAGCCCTAGGTCACCCACCCCGCGCGCAATGGGTGGTGCTGGCCTGCAGCCATCCCTTGGCCCCCTCAGTCTTCGAACTCCTGCTCACCGTCCCGTTACGCTCTGCCCGCCACAGAGTGCCGCGCACTCACCGGGTCCGGTTCATTGAGCACATCTGGGTTCGTTTAAATGAGCGTTGAGGTCCCTCATCATGAACAGGAACCGGGTCGGGTTCAGTATCATTTCATGTTAGAAACAGGCCCTCCCCTCAGTATCATTTCGTATTGGAAGAGGCTGTTTCTTGAATAAAGGGAGCTCATCTGTCATGATCGCAACCCCCATTTTTTCCTGGGGTAAGTGCGTTCCTCCTACTTAGGTCCGACTTATGCGGGCTCAAGAGTGCTATAGGATGGCTTCGCACGCAGCGCATAAGGAGAGAGACATGAAAATAACGAGACGGCTGTCGCGATGCCTCGGGGGGCACGTGGAAGCTGAAAGCAGTGTTCTTTGGTCTTCTCGCCACGGCCTGACATGGACTCTCGGGGCCTTCGCGACGGCAGGTCTGATCGGAACCACCATGGCCTTGATCTTTTGGACTAAGGGTCATATTGCGGCTGGTGCCGGGGCTAACCGTATCGTTCTTACTGCAAATGCCGCACCTCCAGCGCTCTGGTCCAATGCTTGGCTCGGTCGTAGGCCGTATCGCGCCGTAGCGTTCCATGGTCTTAGGAGGTTCGCGACGGGATTTAGTCTTGTCGTGCCCGAGAAGTCTCGGACGCTGCGCCAGGCCCTGATGCGCATGGCGCCGGATATCGGCGTGCATTTGGTGAGATTCAAGGATGAGCTGTCAAGCGACGCAGGACGGGCTTTTTCGGCACACGCGTGGCTTTGACCGTCTCGTGAGACCGCCACCGGCCGGCCTTTTACGACCTTTTATCCGAGTGCGGCCAGGGTCCTAAACGCGGCAGAGGCGCGCGGGAAAAGCGGTTGCCAGGATGAGTTCGGCCGGGGGCCTCGAAAACCCGGATGGGGGCGTGCGTGGCGGACGGTTATAATGCGCCGATGCAAATAAAGCCATGGGAACAGAGCGGCATGTCTTGGCAGGTTCTCGGTGGACGGTTGCTTGCGACAGCCTCCAAACCACGTACTGCGCGAGTGATCAATACGGGAGCCGCGGTAGCGGCGGCAGCGCTTGTGGCGAGTTGGACATGGGGCGCGCTATCGCCCCCAGGGCAATCGGCTGCGTCGCAGGTCACGGTGGAGCACTCCACGCAGGCGCCTCTGTCGGTTTTGTTGAGAAGCGATTTGTTTGGCCGGTCGGCGACAACGACGCTGGCGGCGATTCCGGTGAGCCATCTCGCGCTGACCTTGTCCGGGCTTGTAGCGGGAAAGCCGGGTGTTGCTCTGATCGGTAAGCCCGGACAGGGGGTCCGCCCGTATATCGTCGGGGCAACCATATCGACGGGCGTGGTGCTGGCGGCAGTCGCCCCCGATCGGGCGATTTTGAGACGCAACGGGCGGCTCCAGAGCCTCTTGCTGTACCCGCCCAGCGCTGCGAGCGCAGGCGCGCCGTCCAGCATGGCCATGGTCGCGCCACCTGCGCCGGTGGGGGTGCCACAGGCCCGCTCGGGCATCAGTCATCCCGTCACGGTTCCGGTCGAGCCGTCGGTCGTGGCGGCGTTCGGCAGTGTGTCGAACGTAACCTTGAAATCGTGGCTTACGCCCGGCCCCGCGGGCGGCGTGCTTGTAAAAGAGGCTCCAGGACAGGCCTTTGCAAGTCTTGGCTTGCGCAAGGGTGACATTATCGAGGAGGTGAACGGACGACCCGTGAACTCCTTGGGTGCCGCGGTCAGTGCCTATATGGCCGGGGCGAAAAACGGTGACGTTACAGTGGATGTAGCGCGCGACGGGCACATGAAAGCCTTCACGTACAGGATGCAAGGCCCGTGAGTCAGTTCGTGTTGTGGATACCCTTTCTAAGGACAGAATACCGATGGGTGAATGGGCGCGTAGTCGCTTATGTGCGGGGTTGCTTCTAACGCTGGTCTTCTCGAGTGCGCGATATCCAGCTTTTGGAGACGACAAGGCCGGCGTTGCATTGAACGATCACCCCGTCGTAGGCGCGCATACGCCCATGACGCCTAAGCCCGCATCGCACCCCGTATTAAGCGCCGGGGCCGCACCAGCGGTGGCAACCGGTGGCTCCACCGTCGTGAGCACGTCCGACAAGGTCCCGCCAGGAAAGATGTTGTTTAATTTCGACAACGCGAATATCCGCGCGGTGATTCGTACTGTCGCCGAGCTTACGGGCAAGAACTTTCTGATCGATCCTCGCGTACAGGGCAAGGTCACTATCGTGTCGGCCGCGCCAGTATCGCTGCAGGCCGCCTACCAGATCTTTCTGGGCGCCCTGAAGGCGCAAGGTTTTACGGCCGTCCCAGGGCCTGGGCATGTCGTAAAGATTCTTCCCCAGGCCAACGCCCGCCAGGCGGCGCCCGTGAGTGCGCATTGGCCCGCGGGTGGTGATGAATTGGTCACCCAGGTAATCCCCATAGACGCGGGTCAGGCCTCGCAGATCATGCCGCTTTTGCGCCCCCTCATGTCGAGCGCGGGCATCATTTCGGTGTACGCCCCTACCAATACCCTGATCGTCACAGATGATGCCGATAATGTCCGCAGGCTCATGCGCATCGTCTATGGCCTTGAGGCCGAGGTCCGATCGCCGGTCGTGATCATCCCCGTCCATTACGCCTCGGCTGTGGATATGGCAAATCTCCTTGTGCGCCTGGGGGAGGCCCAGTTGCCGAGCGCTTCCGGGACACTGGTGGGCAACTATAGCCCCGTCTATATCGTGCCGGATACGCGCTCCAACAGTCTGCTCGTCCGTACCGCAAGCCGAAGGAAGCTGCGATTCATAGAGGCCCTGGTGAATAAGCTCGATATCCAGGGCGAGAGCGGTGGTACCACGCATGTCGTGTATCTGCGCAACGCGCGGGCCAGTCGGATCGCGAAGATCTTGCGGGGTCTTTTGCAGGGGGAGGCTAAGGGGGCGAGCAAGCGCGTGGTCGCGGCGGTCCAGCCTGTCGCCATGGCGGGGCAGCCACCTGTTTCAGGAAAAGTTTCGGCCCACGCCATAAAATCGTCTGTTGTTCAGGCCGATCCTTCCATTAACGCACTTATTATCAATGCGCCGAATGCCGTGTATGATAGTCTGCGTGCGGTCATTTCCAAGTTGGACATACGGCGAGCTCAGGTATTTGTGAAGGCGCTCATAGCTGAGGTCACGGTCGACAATCAGGCTGAACTCGGTGTGCAGTGGGCCGGAGCGGCTCCTGCTGGCAGTGGCGCGGTGGCCGGCGTGACGAACTTCCCCGTGACCGGCTCAGGGATAGTCTCGACGGCGGCGGCCCCCTCGAATTTGGCGAACGAAGCGGGGCTTGCGCTCGGGTTCATAAGCGGCACCGTGACGCTCGCGGGCGGTCAGACCGTGGTCGGTCTTTCGGCGTTCGCCCGCGCCTTGCAGTCGGTCTCGGGCGTGAATGTCTTGTCGACGCCCGATCTCCTCACGCTCGACAACACGGAAGCAAAAATCATGGTTGGACAGAACGTGCCATTCATTACCGGCAGCTATTCCACCGCCGGGACGGTCGGTACGGCGGCTGTGAATCCGTTTCAGACAGTTGAGCGTAAGAACGTGGGTCTCACGTTGAAGATCAAGCCGCAGATCACTGCCGGCAACAATATAAAAATGCAGATCTACGAAGACGTGTCGAGCATAGCGCCGAGCCTGTCGGGTGCAGTCGACCTCATAACGAACAAACGCGAACTGAAGACCACGGTGATCGTGGCCAACGGCAAGACGATTGTGCTGGGGGGCCTCATAAGCGATGAGGTGGAGAATAATTGGCAGGGCGTGCCGCTCTTAGACGGCATCCCCTTGATCGGAAATCTCTTTCGCTATCGTCAGCGCGTGAAGAAGAAGACCAACCTCATGGTGTTCTTGAAACCTGTGATCGTGCGCAATAGCGAGCAGAGCGAGGGATTCACGGCCTCGCGCTACGCTATGATGCGGGCCGAGGAGGATGCGGTGCGCTTCTCGCATTCTTATGTGTTACCGAATTATCATCAGCCCCATATGGCGCCGTTGCAAGAGGGCAAGACCGCGCCCAGCGCGCCTCCTGCCCCGAAGGCGGTGGCGCCGGGGGGAACGCATGGTTGAAATGATGGAGCGTCCCCTGGATAAGGAGTGGGTCAGCAGACTTCCTTACCACTTCGCGAAACGCTACGGCGTGATGAGTGTGGGGCTGGTCGGTGATGAGGTGGAGGTGTGGCAGAGGGAGGACGTGCCGGGCCCGGTTCTCGCGGAGCTCGAGCGGGTGCTGCGCAGGCCGCTGCGCCTTACGACTGTGGGCGAAGAGGTCTTCCAGGCGGCCCTTAATACGGGGTACGCGCGCGACATGTCGCATGCCCAGCAGATCATGGGTGCCCTCGATGAAAAGCTGGACTTGGCCGAACTCGCCCAGCACCTGCCGAAGACCCAGGATCTGCTGGAGAGCGAGGGTGACGCGCCGGTGGTGCGCCTGATCAACGCGCTGCTCACGCAGGCGGTACGCGAAAAGGCCTCGGATATCCATATAGAGGCCTTTGAAACCCGGTCCCTGGTGCGTTTCCGCGTCGACGGGGTATTACGCGACATCATAGAGCCGCAGAAGGCCGCGCACGGGATACTGGTTTCGCGGATCAAAATCATGTCGCGGCTCGACATCGCCGAAAAGCGGCTCCCGCAGGACGGGCGTATCACCTTGCGTCTGGCCGGGCGACCCATCGATGTTCGCGTCTCGACGGTACCCACGGCGCACGGCGAGCGCGTGGTGATGCGTCTTCTGGACAAGCAGGCCGGCCGCCTGAATCTGGGCGCACTCGGGATGCCGGGCGACACGCTCGCCATACTGCACAACCTCATCCATCAACCTCACGGGATATTTCTCGTCACGGGCCCCACGGGCTCGGGGAAGACGACGACCCTCTATTCGGCGCTGGGCGAGCTCAATACGCACACGTCGAACATCATGACGGTCGAGGATCCGGTCGAGTACGAACTGGATGGTGTGGGGCAGATTCAGGTGAACCCCAAAATTGACCTTACGTTCGCGCGGGCATTACGTTCCATTTTGCGACAGGATCCGGACATCGTCATGATCGGCGAGATCCGCGACCTTGAGACCGCCCAGATCGCCGTGCAGGCAAGCCTCACGGGCCATCTGGTTTTGGCGACCTTGCATACGAATGACGCGGTGGGTGCCGTGACACGTTTGGTCGATATGGGCATAGAGCCCTTCCTGGTCGCGTCGACCCTCCTTGGGATCTTGGCGCAACGCCTCGTGCGCACTTTATGCGGCACCTGTCAGGGGCACGCACAGGCGGTCGGTGTGACCTGCCCGGCTTGTGGATCGACCGGCTATCAGGGGCGCACGGGGCTTTACGAACTCTTGACGGTAAGTGACGAGTTGAAGGCATTGATCCATGACCGGGCCGCCGAGGCCCGGTTGCGAGAAGTCGCGCTTGCGCAAGGGTTGCGCACGCTCTATCAGGATGGCCTGCGGGTCGTCGCCGAGGGGCGCACGAGCATGGAAGAGGTAATGCGGGTTTCCCGTGACTGATTATGGCGGCATTTGAATATGAGGCGCTAGACAGCGACGGACGCGCTATAAAAGGCGTCATGGAGGGTGACGGGGAGCGGCGTGTCCGCGTCCTCCTGCGCGAAAAGGGGTTCATTCCGATCAAGGTCGCGCCCATCGAAAAGGAGCGCGCCGAGCGACGGGCGTTTCGTTGGCAGACCGGCCTCAAGACCGCGGAGCTGTCGCTCCTGACCCGCCAATTTGCGACCTTGGTGCGCGCGGGCCTGCCCATTGAGGAGAGTCTGCAGGCTTTGACGGAGCAGAGCGAGTCGGCGCGCGCCCGCAAGATCCTTGCGGCGGTGCGCACCAAGGTCCGCGAAGGACAGCCCCTCGCGGGCGCCCTCGGAGATTTCCCGGGGTCCTTCCCGCCGCTCTATCGTCATCTCGTGGAGGCCGGCGAACAATCCGGGAAACTCCCGGTAATCCTGGAGCGGCTTGCCGATTACACTGAGCAGCGCCAGGCCTTGACGCAAAAGGTGTGGGTGGCCTTTCTGTATCCGGCGCTGGTGACGATAGTGGCGGTGGCCATCGTGGGCGGCCTGCTCGTGTACGTTGTGCCCCAGATCGCTCAGGTCTTTGTCGATAGCGGCGCGCCGCTCCCCTGGGCGACACGGGCCTTGATCGCGATAAGCCATATCGCCAAGGAGGGCGGGGTCGCGTGGCCTATTGGTTTTCTTGCGATTCTGGTCGCGGGGCGGCTCTTTTTGCGTAAGCGCGAGCGGCGCATCGCGTGGCAGAGGCTGCTTCTGCGCGTGCCGCTTTTGGGGCGGCTCATAAGGGGCCTGAACGCGGCGCGGCTTGCGAGCACCTTGGGTATCCTCACGAGCTCCGGGATCCCGCTGCTGCTCGCGCTCGAAACGGCCATGCAGGTGGTTACCAACTTGCCGATGCAGATGGCAGTCGAGGAGGCCAGGCAGGAGGTGCGCGAAGGTGGTTCGCTCGCCCGCTCGCTCGGTCGGGCGAAGCTTTTCCCGCCGCTTGTGATCCATTTGATCAGCAGCGGCGAGGCGAGCGGCTCCTTGGATACCATGCTCTCGCGCGCCGCCGAGGCACAGACGCGTGAGCTCGAGGGCTTCGTGACCGCGCTTACGAGCTTGATCGAACCTGTGTTGATCCTCGTCATGGGGGGGATGGTGCTGTTCATCGTGCTTGCCATTTTGCTGCCGATTTTCGATATGAACCAACTTATCAAGTGAGCCTTATGTCCAAGATGCAGCGATCGCGTGGTTTTACCCTCATAGAGGTCATGGTCGTCATGGTGATCATAGGGATCCTGGCGGCTGTGATCGTCCCGAAAATCATGAACCGGCCGAATGAGGCGCGGATCGTGGCGGCCAAGAACGACATCCGCTCGATCATAAGCGCCCTCAAGCTCTACCGGCTCGACAACGGCCGATATCCAACCCAGCAGCAGGGCCTGAAGGCCTTGGTGCAGAAGCCCACTTCGGGGCCGGCCGCGCCCGACTGGCGTAGTGGGGGATATTTGCCGCGGCTGCCCGTCGATCCGTGGGGACAACCCTATCAGTATCTGAATCCCGGCATCCACGGGGGCGTGGACGTTTTCAGTTACGGACCGCACGGCAAGGGCCATGGTATGAAGGACGTCATAGGGTCATGGCAGCTCTAGGGGGTGAACGCGGCTTTACCTTATTCGAGATCCTGGTCGTGCTGGCCTTGATCGGCATCATGCTGGGCGTGCTCGTACCCCGGCTTGGACGGGGTATTGGGGTGTCGGCGCGCGGCGAAGGTTTACGGCTTCTGGCGCTCCTGCGCGCGGCTCGCACCCAGGCGATCGTGACCGGCAGACCTTACCGGGTGAATTTCGGGGCCCATGGTTATGAGTTCTTGACCTTGAATGGTCACGGCCGTTTCTCGCCGGTGAAGGGCGCCCTGTTTCGGCCCCGGCACCTGCCCGCAGGGGCCGTGATTCGGGACCTCGGAAAAACGCACGCGGTGATCTTTACGCCAAGCGGGCTTGGCCGCGCGTTTCGGCTTGAGGTGGTGACGTCCCACGGACGGTTCCTGTTGTCGGGAGATAACAATGGGCGCGTCAAGGGTGCGGCAAAGAGCTGAGTGTGGCGGCTTCACGCTACTGGAGGTGCTCATTGCCCTCTTCATTCTGGCGATTGCGCTCGCGGCTGTGATGCGCAATCTGACGCAGGCGATCACGACCGCAGGCGCGCTTCGGGATCGTACGCTTGCGCTATGGGTGGCCGAGAACCGACTCGCACGCGTGGAGGCCATTATCCATTGGCCGCCCACAGGTAAGCATCAGACGAGTGCGCGCGAGGACGGGCGGCGTTTTCGGGTGGTGACGCGCGTGCGTGCCACGGCGTTGCCGGAGATCCGTCGCGTGCGCATCACGGTCCGCCGGGCCCACCGCGGGCATGTCTTGATGCGGCTCGTGGGCTTCGTGCGCAAGCCATGATGCGCAGCAAGGGGTTCACGCTGCTCGAGATGTTAGTGGCCATCGCCATTTTCGCGGTCGTGGGCGCGATCGCCTACACCGGGCTCGACCGTGCCATGGCCATCCGCGCGCACCTGAAGGCCGTGCGCGTGCGTTGGCAGGAGCGCGAGCTTGCCTACTACCGCTTGGCCGAGGATTTGAGTCAGGCGCGGGGCCGGCCGGTGCGCGACGGCGCCGGGACCTTGGTGCCGGCCTTCGTGGTGCGGCGCATGGGGCGTGGCGTACGTCTGAATTTTACGACCGGCGGAACGCCGCCTTTCCGGTCGCGTCCGGCAAGCGATCTGCGGCGGGTGGATTACACGGTGATGCATGGGCGTCTGATATGGCGGCGGTGGGCGGTTCTGGATCGCGCTCCGGGCGAGCATCGGGCGCACGAGGTGCTGATGCGCGGCGTGCGTCGCCTCCAGGTGCGGCTTTTGGCGTCCAACGGGCTCTATGTGCGCACCTGGCCGCTCGCCGGCCAGCCGGCCGCAGACCCCAATGCCGTCAAGGTGACCCTGACACTGAAGGACGGCCGGCATATCCGTTGGCTGTTCCCGGTCGGCCGATGAGGCGCGAGCGGGGGCTTGCCCTCATCGTGGCCCTGTTGGTGGTGGCGCTCACGGCGACCATTGCCGCGGATCTTATGCGCGGCGAATTGCTATGGTTCAAGGAGAGTGGGAATGTGCGCGCTCTGGCGCAGGCACACGCGGCCATGGACGGGGCCTTCCGCCTCGCGGCCGTGGAAGTGACCCATGAAGGGCGTCATGATCAGGTTGACGATCTGGCCGAGCGCTGGGCCCAGCCCCTGCCGCGGTTCCCGGTAGGCGGCGGCACGGTGCACGCGTGGGTCCTGGACCCGGAGGGACGCTTCAACCTGAATGACCTTGTGGTGGCGGGCAAGGAGGTACCGGGGGCGGTGGCGGTGTTCACGCGGCTTTTGCAGCTGGCGGGTCTGAACCCCTCACTTGCGCAGGCGGTCGTGGCCTGGGAGATGCCTCCTGGTTCCGCCGGCGGCGGTTTCGACGCCGTCTATCTCGGGCGGCGCACGCCTTATAGAGCCGGGCGCCAACCCATGAGCGGGGTGAGCGAACTGCGGCTGGTGCAGGGCTTCAGTGCCAAGATCGTACGGAAATTACGCCCTTATTTGACGGCCTTGCCGCTTGCGACGCCGATCAATGTGAATACGGCACCGGCCCTGGTGCTCGCAGCCTTGTGTCCGGGTCTTACGCTGAAGGAGGCGCAGACCTTGGGGCAAGAGGCGCTACGCACGCCGTTTATGAGCGAGGCGGCATTTCAGCAGGCCTTGCCGCAAGGGGTAAGTCCCAGCTATCAGGCCGACGTGCAGACGCATTATTTCCTGGTCCATGTGACCGCGCGCTTCGGGGGGATCGTCGCGCGCAGGCGTGCGCTTTTGTATCGGGCGGCGCGCGGCCAGGCGACCGTCATATTGTGGCAGGAGGCGTTATGGGAACACCATCGGGTCACGGCCACACACACATAAGGGGCTTTATGCGCCTCGGTATAGGGGGTCACAGCCTGTCAAGTGAGAATCTTGCGAAGTGGAAAGACCGTATGGAGGCCTGGGTGCGGGCACCGGGTGCGGCCCCCTGGAATATCTTTCTGCCGCCGGATTTCCCGGAGACTCGGATCGTCGAGTGGCGGGGCCCCGGAGCTGAGGCAGGTCGCGGACCCTTGAGCGAATTGCCCGAGGCGGCGCGGCGCGCCTCGATCCGCGTATGGACGCCCGCCATAGAGACCTTGCTCACAGTCGCGCAGTGGCCTGGGCGTGGGCGCGGACGCCTGGCGCAGGCCTTGCCCTATCTGCTCGAAGAGCAGTTGTTGGCCGATCCGGAAACCCTGGCCTTTTCCCATCGCGATACGGAGGCTGGCATTTTCGTGGCGGTGACCGCCAAGGAGCGGCTCTCGGCGTGGCGGGCGGTCATGGAGGAGGAGCGGCTCGGCGTCACCTTTTGTCCTGTGACCCTGGCCCTTCCATGGCGGCCCCGGACCTGGTCGTGTCGCTTCGCTGATGGCCAGTGGGCGATACGCACCGGCCCTTATAGCGGTTTTGGCGCCGCGGGCCTTTTGACGCAGATTCCGGCTGCCTTCCGGCAGGCGCTCACCGAGGCCGTCAAGGCAAAGGCCGCGCCCGATTCGATCGTCCTGTTTGGGGGCGACGAGGCCCTGCGTGCTTTGATCGCGCGCGAGTCGGGCCTCTCTGTCATCGCGGATGCGCGACCGATAGGGGCGGGGGAGACGCCAGGTTTTCGTCTGGGCGAGACCGGTGGGGCGGTGAGCGCCAGCGGGCTTGCCGCGCTGCGCGCATTGCGGCCGGCCCTCGTAGCGCTCGCCGTGGTGCTCGCGCTCGGATTCGCTCGCACGGTGGCTGATTGGGTACGGCTCTCGCACGAGGAGGCACGCGTGAACGCCGAGATGACCTCGATCTTCACCGCGAACTTCCCGAATGCGCCGGTGCTCGACCCGGCGCGGCAGATGCGACAGGGGGTGGCGAAGCTTGCGGCACGAGCCGGCGGCGCCGGCCAAGGCTTTCTCGCGATCTTGACCGACGCCAGCCCCGCGCTCGCGGGTCTCGCCCCAGGGGCCTTGACGCGTCTCGAGTATCGGCGTGGGGAGGTACGCTGTGCCGTGCGCCTTGCAAATTTCGATGCACTGACGGCCTTGAAGCATAACCTGATGCGCAATGGGCTCTCGGTGCAAATCACACACGTTATGAGCCACCAGGGCGGTGTGCAGGCCTTGGTGACTATGACGAGGAGGTCGCCATGAAGACGGTTCCTTTGGTGGTGTCACGCATCCAGTCGGCATGGCTTGCACGCAGCGAGAAGGAGCGCCGAGTGGTCCTGTTGGCGGCCCTGATTGCGCTGCCGCTCTTTTTCTACATGCTTTTGTGGATACCCTTGGCCGCGCGCGTGGCCCATTGGCAGCATGTGCTCCCGAAACAACGCGCAACGCTGTCTGTCATGCGCCACGAGGCGGCCTTGGTGCACTCGCTACGGGCGCATGTGGGCCATGCCCCCACGGGCACTGCGCTTTTGAGTCTGATCCAACAGCAGGCACAGCTGCGGGCGATCGGCGGTATGCTGAACGAGTTGTCGCCGCGCGGATCGCACAAGGCCGAGGCGGTATTCAGCAAGGTGCCGTTCAATGGACTGGTGCGCTTCCTTGCGGGGCTTGGCGCCCGCGGGGTGGAGCCCGCGCACGTCGAGCTCACGCCCGCCGGCGTGGGGCTTGTGAGCGGGTCTGTGATTCTGGTCGTTCACTGACGATGCGCAAACTTCGCTATGCCCTGCTCGCGATCCTGGCCTACGCGGTTTTTCTGCTCGCGACCGCGCCCGCGCGGGTGGTGTTGCCCTATCTCACTCAAAGATTGCCTCCCATGGTGGCTGTCACGGCCGTGCACGGCACGATCTGGGGCGGACGCGTAGACCTCGTCTTGACCACGGCCACTGGGCGCGAGGCTTTGAGCCGCGTGCGATTTACCTTTATGGCCTCACCGCTCTTTCGGGGGCGCATCGGCTATGCCCTGCGGCTTACAGGACCCGTGCACGGCCATATGCAGACGGCCTTCGCGTCGCAGGTGCAGGAGTTCTCCGATGTGGCTTTGAGCGTGCCCGCCGGTGTGCTCGCGTCTCTGATCCCGGCCGCGCAAGACTTCGGGCCCGGCGGCAAGCTTACGCTGCATGCCCGCTCTCTCGTGTGGGGGCCGCACCCCGCGGGCCGGGGGACCTTAACCTGGCGCGACGCCGCGCTCGTGAGTGCGCCCGTCAATCCCCTGGGGACTTATGACGCCCGTTTCGTACTGGCCGCGCCGGGGGTGGTCTATCGCATCCAGACCCTGACCGGTGTGTTGGTCGTGCAGGGCCGTGGGCGCTATGGGTTTGCAGACGGCGCCCTTTCGTTCACGGGCGACGTGCGCGGCCATGGCCTGCGCCTAGGCGGTCTCGTGCAAAGCATCGGGGTCCCGGATGCTCATGGGGGACGTCGGGTCGATTTCCATATGACATTCTAGTCCCGGCGTACTCGTGCCCCGCCTTGGTCTCGCGTGGAGCGAACAGGGTGGATTTGGGGCTTGAAGCGCTGTCTTAGTCTACCAAAGCCCGCGCGATGGCCTCGGCGGTCTTGATGCCATCGACCGCCGCCGACAAGATGCCGCCCGCGTAGCCTGCGCCCTCGCCGGTGGGGTAGAGGCCGCGGGTGTTGCGGCTCTGTCGATCCTCATCGCGGGTGATGCGG
>JAJYHM010000048.1 GCA_021784755.1 Pseudomonadota bacterium | reverse complement strand
GTTGATGCCCGACTTACTGGCGAGGTCAGCGACCGACCAGCCGCGCCGAATCCGCGCGATCCGGATGCGTTGACCGAGCTGCGTGACCCGCTCGGCGGCCTGCATTGGCATTTCGAATTTGCTCATGGAATTAGGCATTCGATCGTATTAATGCCCGTTATTTTAGGCGTCTTCAGCAGGCCATGCAAGCTCGCCAACGAAACAAAGCCGGCCAGACTAGGCAAAACCTCTGAGAATGCCCTATATTTTAGGCAAATGGCAATCTGATCTCGCACGTCTTCTGTCCAATTGTGATCGTGCGGACGCAGCGCCATCGAGTGCATCCGTCTTCAGAAGAATACCGGAGGCCGGAGAGGACCCCATGGCTGCCCTATTCGATGTGCAAAAGCAAGCGAAGATCCCTACGACATCAACGAACGAGGGCTCCGGCGATTCATTTGGTCAAGGCCATTCCCTTATGTTATAAATGCGTCTCATTCGCATTTCGTGGAGAGAATCATAGTGCGCTGCTCGCCCCCGCCGTGCCTCACCATCCTGCTGGCCGTCTTCGTCGCTTCGTTCACCGCCCACGCGGATTGCGAGCCCGCGCACATCGCCCGGGCGCTTGGCATTGAGGAGGCCTGGATCGAAAACGCCGCCTCTTTCAGCCTCCAGGGCCGCAATACGCTTGCCGCCGGGGCCGACCTCGCCCTGGATCGACATGTCGGCATGGAGATCGATCTGCCAGCGTGGGACATGGCCTCTCGTGCCCTATCGCCCGCAGTCGGCGCGGGCGTGAAGGTCGTCCTCCACGGCCCCTGCCAGCCCCAGACCTCGGCAACGTATGTGACAGCAGAACTCGAAGGCCAGTACAACACGCGGGTGCGGCCCGCGCCACCGGGGCAAGGCGACATGATCACAGGCCAGCTCGAATGGGCGGTCGTGCGCCCCGCCGGCTTCTTTCAAGGTGAGCTCGGCCACAATGTGGCTTTGGGGACAGGCGGCCTCCCGGGCTGGTTCCTCAACGCAAGCCTTGGACGGCGTTTCGGCGCCTTAACCCTCCAGTGGGAATTCGAGATCGACAACACCTTGCCGAAGGGGCCCTACGGCACAATCGAAGGGAGCGTATGGCCGCAACTTGCGCTCCAGCTCACCCCTTCCTGGCTCCTGGCCCTGGGCGAGGAACGGACCTTTACGCACGTCCCGGCCACAGCCCGCTACTCCACCTGGCTGCTCCTCGAGCGTGAATTCGATTGAAGACCAATCTCCTCCACCTGCTCAGGCCGGCGCCCAAGTCTTGAAGGACACGCCCGCTACCCCTGTTTGGTGGCAAGCGCGCTATGCGAGCGGCCGTAAGCCAGGTAGATGGCCATGCCGATCACAAACCACACGACGAACCGTATCCAGGTGACAAGCGGCAGATTCAGCATGAGATAGAGGCAAAAGGCCATGCCCAGCAGCGGGACCCAGGGGCTCCCGGGAGCCCGAAACGGCCGCGGAAGGTCAGGCTTGGTGTAGCGCAGCACCAACACGCCCGCGCACACGATGGCGAAGGCCGAGAGCGTGCCGATGTTCACAAGCTCCGCCACATAGGCAATGGGCGTAAGGCCGGCGATGAGCGCCATGAACACGCCGCAGATCAGGATCACACGCACCGGGGTCTGTGTGCGCGTATGGACGGCGGCGAAGACTGGCGGCAGCAAGCCATCGCGCGCCATGGCAAGAAAGATGCGCGTCAGTCCGTAGAAGAGCACAAGCATGACGCTCGTGAGCCCGACGATGGCGCCGACGCCGATCAAAAGCGCCACGAAGGGGTGGCCGAGGTTCAACATCGATTGCGCGACCGGCGAGGGGCTATTGAGCGTGAAATAAGGGACGATACTCGTCAAAAGCCCCGAGACCACGACATAGATGATGGTACAGACGGCGAGCGAGACGATGATGCCGATCGGCAGGGAGCGGCGCGGATTGCGGGTCTCCTCGGCGGCGGTGGAGACGGCATCGAATCCGATGTAGGCAAAGAAGATCAGCGCCGCCCCGTGCATCACGCCAGGCCAGCCAAACGGCATAAACGGATGCCAGTTGCCGGGCGTCACATGAAACGCCGCCACCGCGATGAAAAGGCCGATCACCGCAAGCTTCACGAGGACCATAAGGCCGTTCAGGGCCGCGCTCTGCCGGACGCCCGCGACCAGCACCAGACTCAATGCCAGAATAATCAGCGCCGCCGGGGCATTGACGAAGCCCCCTGTTGCCGCCTGCTTCGCGATCGCCGCCGGGACCCTATGGTGAACGAGCGCAAGTCCCCAGGCCGCGATCGCGTAGATATTGACCTTGGTGAACGCCAAAGGCAGATGTAAACCCACCGCCGTGAACGCGTTCTTCACATAGCCGGACCAGCCGATCGCGACCGCCGATGTCGCCACGCCATACTCCAGGACCAGATCCCATCCGACGATCCAGGCGATGATCTCACCCAAGCCCGCGTAGGCGTAGCCGTAAGCGCTTCCGCTCCCCCCGACGGCCGCGGCGAGTTCTGCATACGAGAGCGCGGTAAACGCACAGGCAAGACCCGAGACCAGAAAGGACAGCACGATCGCGGGCCCGGCATCCAAAGCCGCGGCAACACCCGTTAGAACAAAGATCCCCGCCCCTATGATGCCGCCAATCCCCAGGAATATGAGATCCATGGTGGTCAGACAACGGCGCAAACCGGTATCGGCGTGCGGCTCCCCGATGGTCTTGGTCCGAAACCAAGTATCGAGTCCCCCCACGGCTAAACCCGGAGGGCTCTGGTACTGGCGGCGGCCGTAAGGCCCATGGCGAGCATCACACTGCCCTCCCCAGTCTCGGTACCTTTTATGGAAGCCCCACGGCTGTTTATCCAAAGACGCGGCCACCGGGTGCGACACCTACGCCCTCCCTGGCGCCGCCGCGGGAAGGATCGGCCCACGATTCCTCGGTCCCGGCAAAGCGCGCCGCACTGCGCGTCCACCATGGCTTGCGCATACCCTGGGTCTGGCATCTCTTCCCTCTCCCGAAACTCACTACCGGTTTCTGAACACAGCTGCCGCATAATCTCCTGAGCGTCTGCCATCCGCGCCTTCGACCAAAAACGTCTCAACGAACCATCGGATAGCCCAGCCTCGAATTGACCGGCCGACACCACACTGCGATCGACTGGTCCCGGGCCTTCCATTCACACGTAGGGACATCATACAACACGGCCCTAAAATCCCTATACCTAGCCCGAGGGGATGCGCAGTGAAGTACCCGCCTGCAGATCCCCGCGCAGACCATTGGCGGCGCGCAAGGCCGCGATTGACACATGGAAGCGCTGAGCGATACCAGAAAGCGTCTCCCCGGCACGCACCACATAGAGGCGCGGGCCCGGACTCATACCGAGGCGCGCGCGCAGCCGTGGCGCATCGCGCATGATGCCTTCCCATACGGCATGGGCGATCCGCTCATCGTAAACGGGACTATCGAGATCGCGCGCCTCGCGCGGGTTCGAGATAAAGGCGGTCTCGATCAATATGGACGGGATGGTCGGCGACAACAACACCATGAAATTCGCCTTCTCCACATGATCGACATGCAGCGGACCCACGGCACCCAGGGCCTGCAACACATCGCGTGCGAGATCGTAGCTCGCGCGGCGCGTGCCGTTTTGGGTCATATTGAGCAGGATGTTGTGCAGGAAACCACCACCGGCCCCAAAATGGAGCGCCCCCATCTGATCCGCCGCATTTTCACTATGGGCAAGCCACCGCGCCTCGCGGCTCACGCCATGCTGCGACAAGATGAAGACCTCCGCGCCGCGAACGTCCATCCCCTCGGGCTCTGGAAGGGCATTGGCATGGATCGAGATGAAAGCCGCCGCATGATGCGCCTGCGCGAGAGCTACCCGTTCACGCAGAGGGACATAGTAATTGCCGCGGCGCGTCAGGAAGGCGTGGAAGCCCGGGGTAGCGTCGATGAGCGATCCCAGATCGCGCGCGATACGCAGCACGACGTTTTTCTCGCAGATACCGTCAATGCCACAGGCACCCCGATCGATCCCCCCATGTCCGGGATCCACGGCGATCACGATATCAGGGGGCGCAGTCGGTGGCGCGATCCGCGGCTCAGTGGCGACTGGCGAGGCCACGGCCTGCGGCCGCCCCTTCGTTTTGGGCGATGACAACAGGCCCGCGCCACCCAGCGAGACCGTGAGCCCGCCCGGCAAGGCGCTGACCTCGTAGGGGACCTTGCGGGCAAGATCGAATACGATCCGCACCATCCCGTTGCGATGCCTGAAGGCGCGGATGTCTTTCAAGGGCCCCATATGTTCGGGCCACATTGCGCTTGGCCTCGGGAGCGCGACACCATGCAGGTCGACTACGACCCGCGCTGGATGAATGAGGGAAAACGATCGCCAGACTACATGCCGGCTATTCAGGAGGCGTACGATGAGCGCATGCGGACCGACGCGCACCAGGGGCCGGCCGATACGTGTCGCGGCCTGGGCAAGTGCGGCCCAGAAGAACAATCCCGCCACTACCATCGTCAAAAATCGCTGCTTCACGGCCTTAGGCTGTCTACCACCTCGTCCCCCCGTGGCGATATTCCGCGCAGATGGGCTCGTCGCCCATCATCGGCGAGCGCAAGCGAAACGTCAACATCCGGCCGCCAAAGACCCTCGGCACGCTCGGGCCATTCCACGAGCATGAGCGTGCGCGCATCTCGATAATCCCACCAACCGAGCCCCTCCAACTCAGCCGGTGCGCGCAGCCGGTAGAGATCGGCGTGCACGACCCGCAGGGCCCCCAGTTCGTACTCTTCGATCAAGGTATACGTGGGGCTCTTGATGGGGCCCGCCGCCCCCAAGGCCGTGAGGATGGCGCCGGCGAGCGTGGTCTTGCCGCAGCCTAGGTCCCCGCGCAAGGCCACTTGATCTCCTGCGCGCAAGACCCGTGCGAGCGCACCGCCAAGGCGCCCCGTAGCCCCGAGGTCGGGCAAGGACACGATCATGCCCACACCCCTAAGGCCTCGCGCAGGCGCGCGGCGACATCGGAGGCCAAGAGCCCCCGCGCCGGACCGGATCCGTTCGCAAGGTCGCCCGCGCGGGCGTGCACGAACACCCCGAGGCGCGCGGCCGCAAGCCCGGACAGACCCTGCGCCATGAGACCCGCAATGGCGCCTGCCAGGACGTCACCCATACCGGCGGTCGCCATTGCGGCGTTGCCGAAAGGACAGAGCCAGGTGGCGTCGCCGCCGGCCACCAGAGTGCCTGCCCCCTTCAGGACCGCCACGCCGCCGTAGCGATGCTGTAACTGGGCGACCGCGGCCGGCCGGTCCGCCGCGACATCGTCGCGGGTCACCCCAAGGAGGCGTGCCGCCTCACCTTCATGGGGCGTGAGCACCCAGTCGGGTCGCGACTCGGGTTCCCGAGCCAGATAATAGAGGGCGTCACCATCGACCACCATAGGCAGGCCCAGGGCGCGGACCCGCGACCAGAGCGCCGACCCCCAGTCCCCGCGACCGAGTCCCGAGCCCACCAAGAGCACATGCGCGCGCCCCCACGGCAAACCCGGGGCCTCGGCGGCGAAGGTTATGCACTCGGGAAACGCGCCCCCTAAGACCGCGGCATACATCTCGTGCACCGCGGCGATCACAAGGCCCGCACCAACGCGATAGGCTCCGGTCGCGGCCAAGCGCACAGCCCCTGGCATGCCCAAACCCCCACCTGCGATCAGGAGGGTCCCGGCGTCGCCCTTATGCATATGCCGAGGGCGCGGGTTCACAAGCGCGCCCAGATCGGCATCACCCGGCACCAAGGCGCACAAATGCCGCGCTGGATAGGGCACGCCGATGTCGGCTGTCATTGTCTCGCCACAGAACTCCCGACCCGCACCCGTTAAGGCCCCGATCTTCGCGCCCGCGCAAAAAACGGTGTAATGCGCGCGCAAGACGCCCTCGGCCACGCCTCCGGTCCCCAGATCCAGTCCCGTGGGCCCGTCCAAGGCCCACACCGGGCGGCCGCTTGCCATCGCCCGCGCGACCAAATCGCGCACCGATGCGCGCAGAGGACCGTGCAGACCGGTGCCGATCAGGCCATCGACCAGGACATCGTGCCCACGCAAGTCCTCCGCATCGGGCGCATCCTCGGGACGCACTATGCTGACGTGCACCCCGGTCCGCCGATAACGCTCCGCGAGCGCTTGCGCCTGGCGCCCGTTGCCGCCGGCGCCTACCAAGATGGCAAGCCGTCCCAGGCGGGGAAACGTGCGCGTCATAAAACGCAGGGTCGCGACTGCCACACGTTCATCGATGATCGCGGGTGCGGCGCCCGCAGCCTTGATCTCTGCGTCCCAAAGATCTCGGGCCGCAGGCCTGTAGACCGGATAGGGCGAGGGCTTAGGCGCCACCATGGGAGGGAAAGAGATGCTGGCGGTAATAGCGCAGTTCGGCGATCGATTCGAGAATATCGTCCAAGGCACGATGCGTGTTCTGCTTCACGAAGCCTGCGCACAGATCCGGACGCCAGCGGCGCACGAGCTCCTTCACGCTGCTCACGTCCAGATTCCGGTAGTGCACATAGGATTCGAGCGTTGGCATGAGGCGCGCCAGAAAACGCCGGTCCTGACAGATACTGTTGCCACACAAGGGGGAGCGGTTCTTAGGTACGAGCGGTTCTAGAAAGGCCAGCGTCTGACGCTCGGCCTCCGCCACATCCAGCGTAGTTGCGCGGATCCGCTCGACAAGCCCGGAGTGGCCATGCGTGCGCCGGTTCCAGTCATCCATCCCGCTCAAGATCGATTCCGGTTGATGGATGGCGAGCACTGGGCCCTCGCCGATGATATTCAGGTCGCTATCGGTCACGACCGTAGCGATTTCGATGATGGCGTCGGTGTCGGGACGCAGCCCTGTCATCTCCAGATCGATCCAGACGAGTGCGTTCGGGTCTTGCGCCATGCCGTTGTCTCCGATTGCTGCCAAAATAACCTAAAGGTGGCGCCACTTGCGCACACCCCGCACTCTAACATAAGCCATCCGGCCCGTCCTCGCGCACCTCGCATCCGCCTTGGGCTCATCGCATCCCATGCCGCGAGCGTGTATCGTCTCGTATGACCGATACGGCAGGCGAGACCAGAGCGCGGCACGCCCGCCGTCCGCCGGAGGCGCGCCACAGATCGCGTTGGTGCCCCGCCAGTCTGCCTGATACCCTCTGCCGCGCAAGGAGTTGCGATGACCCAGTTGCGTACAAAATCCTGCCGTCCCTGCGAAGGGGGCGTGGCACCCATGAACCTCGCGCTCGCGCGCGACCTCATGGGACAGATCCCCAAATGGAAGCTCGAGGAATCGGAACCAGCGCTGTTTCGTACCTTTCACTTCAAGAACTTCTACGAGACGATGGCCTTCGTGAACGCCGTCGCCTACGTGGCCGGCCGCGAAGATCACCACCCCGACCTGCGCGTGAGCTATAAGGAGTGCGTGGTACGTTATCAGACGCACGCCATCAACGGGCTGAGCGAAAACGACTTTATCTGCGCCGCGAAGATCGACGCCTTGGAGCTCTAGAGCAAGGCTCTCAAGCTTCGCGCCGACCCGAGAAGGCGCGCGCCAGCGTGCCGCGGTCGATGTATTCGAGCTCGCCGCCGATAGGCACGCCACAGGCGATGCGCGTGGCCAACAGATTCCGCCTACGCGCCAATTCACCGATATAGTGGGCCGTGGCCTCACCCTCCACGGTCGCGTTGGTGGCAAGTATGACCTCGCGCACGGTTCCGCCATCGAGCAAGGCCTCGAGCTTGGGCAGGCCGAGCTCGTCTGGGCCGATGCCGTCCAGGGGCGACAGCCGCCCCATCAATACGAAATACGTGCCGCTAAAGGCCCCCGACTGTTCCAGAGACACGAGATCCGCGGGCGACTCGACCACACACAAAAGCCCCGTGTCGCGCCGCGCAGATCGGCAGATCGCGCAGGTCTCGGTTTCACTGAAGTTGTTGCACCGCTGACAATGGCCGATGCGCTCCACGGCGTGCAGAAGGGCATGGGCAATATTGCGCGCCGCATCGCGGTCGCGTCCCAGGAGATGGAACGCCATGCGCTGCGCCGACTTGGCCCCGACGCCTGGCAGACGCTTGAGTGCGCGCTTTAGATCCTCCAGCGCCTTCGTGTCTTCGATCAAGGTTAAAACGGGAGGTTCAGGCCGGGGATATTGAGACCGGCTGTCAGTCCAGAGAGCCGCTCCTGACTCATCTGTTCGGCCTTGCGCACGGCATCATTCACCGCCGCGGCGACGAGATCCTCCACGACCTCGCGATCTTCCTTCAGCAAGGACTCATCCAGGCGCACCTTGCGCACGTCATTGCGGCAGGTCATCGTCACCTTGACGAGACCGCCGCCTGCCTGCCCTTCCACCTCGAGCGTGGCGAGCTCGGCCTGGGCCTTGCGCAGATTCTCCTGCATCGCCTGCGCCTGCTTCATGAGCTGCCCGATACCACCCTTCATGCCTTTTGCTCCTCTGGTTTGTCGCCACGCGGGCGCACCGAGTTCTCGTTGACGCGGGCGTTGAATGTGCGCTTCAAGGCCTCCACCCCGGGGTCGTCGGCCAGCGCCTCGCGCGCCCGACGCTGCGCGGTATCGATGGCCTCCTGGCGCAATTGGGCCGGAGTACCAGTCACCGAACCCACCACGACATCCACCGCCACGGGCCCCTTATAATAAGCGCAAAGCGCCTTCTTTAACATATCGACGCGCTCCGGATTCAGGAGTTTGCCGGCCTCCGAATCCACGGTCACCACAAGACCATCGCCCTTTTTCCCGAGCACGGCATTCATGACGATATGCTTCATAAGTCCGGTAAGCCCCAGACTCTCCAGCACGGATTCGGGCCCTGCCATCTCCGGGACCTCCGCCGGCGGCGCCGCAAGCTTCGGTGCGGGCGGAGCTTCCCTACGGCTCGCGCTCAGGGAGTCCACATTGCCCGGCGCAGACATCGCCTGGGGTGCCCGTGCCACAGCCGCCGGGGCCACCTGCGGCTCGGCGTGGCGGGGGATGGAAGGGGGCGCGGGCGCAACGCTTGCACCCTCCTCGGCCGGGCGGAACGCGAGCATCCGCAAGACGGTCATGCGCAAACCGGTCTCGGGATCCGGCGCTACGGGCAGCTGGCGGCGTCCCAGGCAACCGATCTCGTAGCAGAGCTGAACCAGCCCCGGATCGAGCCGCGCCGCCATGGCCTGAGTCCATTCATCGACCGACTCCGCAGTCACAGCCTGTGCCACGGCGATGTCATGCCAGAGTCGCACGAGGTCGGCCAGAAATGCCTCGGGCTCCACGCCCAAGGAATAGCTTTCGTCGATATGCGCAAGGAGCGCCGCGCCATCGCCATCCGCCAATGCCATCACGACCCGGCGCACGAGATCGGGCGCCACCGCCCCCAACATCTCCCGCACCGACGCCTCGCGCACCGCGCCACCGCCGGCGGCGATCGCCTGGTCGAGCAGACTCAACGCGTCGCGCGCGCTCCCATCGGCGGCCCGCGCAAGCGGCGCAAGGGCGTCCTCATCGAACGCCACGGCCTCCTTGCGGAGTATCGAGGCCAAGTGGTCGCGGATCTGCGCGTCGCTCAAGCGGCGCAAGGCGAATTTCTGACAGCGTGATAAGACCGTGACGGGAAGCTTCTGCGGATCCGTAGTCGCCAATATGAACTTGACGTGCGGCGGAGGCTCCTCCAAAGTCTTCAGCAGCGCATTGAAGCTGTGGGTCGACAACATGTGTACCTCGTCGATGAGGTACACTTTGTAGCGTCCGCGCGTCGGGGCGTACTGGACGTTATCGAGGAGTTCGCGGGTATCATCGACCTTGGTGCGCGAGGCGGCGTCGACCTCGATCAGATCGGTGAACCGCCCGGCATCTATCTCCTGGCAGGCCGAACAGACTCCACAGGGGTCGGGGCCCAGCCCTTGCTCGCAGTTCAGGGCCTTGGCGAGGATGCGCGCAACCGTGGTCTTGCCGACACCCCGGATGCCACTGAAAAGATAGGCATGATGGACGCGTCCCTCGCCCAGGGCGAAGCGCAGCGCGCGGACCACGGAATCTTGCCCCAAAAGCTCCGGGAAAGCGCGTGGACGCCATTTACGCGCGAGCACCAGGTAGCTCATGAGGGTCCTCGCAACCGAAAATAGGGTGGCGGCTTAAGCCGGCCCGACGCTGCACCCGACCGGATCGCTACGGCTGCTTCCTTCCGGACCTGACCGGGTTTACGATCGGTCGCCACAGCGGGGGTCGGCCGTCACCGCCATTGAGACACTCTGGAGGAAATCTTCCAGGGCGCAGAGGTTAACATAATGAGAACAAACCGGCAAAACGCGCGCTGGCAGTCGCCTTGCCCCCGAAACCGCGGGGACGCCACCCCCAGCGCACGCCCCGAAAGCCCGACTCGATGAGTGCCGGACGCATCGGGGAACGCCTCGACGCCTGGATAACGGCGGGACGCAGGGTCTTCGGCGACCTCTATCACGCCCTCATCATCATGGGCTGGCCCACGTTCGTGCTCGGAGTCGGCATCATCTTCCTGCTCGCAAACGCGGGGTTCGCGCTCGCCTACCTGGCGCAACCGGGCGCCATCGTGCACGCCCGACCGGGATCCTTCACGGATGCCTTTTTCTTCAGTGTCCAGACTATGGCCACCATAGGCTACGGGATCATGTACCCGGGCACGCTCTACGCTAACGTGCTCATGAGTCTCGAGACCCTGATGGGCTTGTTCGGCGTGGCGTTCGCGACCGGTCTTGCCTTCGCCCGCTTCTCGCGCCCGCGGGCGCGCATCCGCTTCAGTACCGCCGCTGTGGTGAGCCTGTACCACGGTGTGCCGACACTCATGTTCCGCGTCGTCAACGAGCGCGGCAACCAGATCCTTGAAGCCCGCGTGCGCATGACGCTCATGCGCAATGAACTAAGCCCCGAGGGCCACCATATGCGCCGGTTTCGGGACATGGTCTTGTTGCGCGATAGTACCCCGAGCTTCAGCTATTCTTGGACTGTGATGCACCCGATCACAGGCTCGAGCCCGTTGAGCGCGGCTTCCCAAGAGACCCTGGAGGCCGAAGGTGCCGAACTGATCGTGATTCTTGCAGGCCTCGATGAGACCCTGGCGCAGACCATACATGCCCGCCACGTCTACAAGCCTGCAGCCATCCATTGGGGCTACCGCCTACGCGACATACTCACCCAAGACCCGCATGGCCGCTACGTGGTCGACCGCCGCGATTTCGACGCCATCGAACCCGAAGCGACCGATTCCCCGAGCACCGGAACCGCGCACTGATCCCGAGGGAGGGATGGTCCCATGACGACGCTGAAAACAGGCGTCGCCAGTTACGGAGATGGGAAGGCCCGCTCCATGACCGTGGCGCGCGGGGCGCGACACAGCGAGCGTCCGGTTCAGCTCGACGGGCTCCTTTGCCAAGGTCTTGTCACCCGGCCATCGCGAACGGCGGCGCACCATCGCGGAAAGGGCGTCACACACCGCTCGATGAGCCGGCATACATCACGAGCAGAGCGCAATCGAATCTGTCGCGCACGTTACGAACGCAGGAAGGCTTAGGTTAACCCACCGCGAGCGCGGACGGATCGCCTCCCACGGAAGGCTGATCACGTGAAGCGGGACGTGCCGCTCATCCGCGCGCTCAAGCAAGCCAAAGGCCACTTGCTTGAGCGCGAACAGGTCAGATCGCACGGGGCCTATTCTGACAGGCGCCGGCGGCTGCATCAGAGGCATTGCACTGTTTGGGGATCGCTTTTTGAGAGTTCAGGCATATCGAGGGCATGCGCCCGGGTTTGCGCAGGCATCCGCAAGAAGGCGCGTACCGGCCGGCACGGCGGCGGGGGGTGAGGCGTGGTCCCTTGATGTGGAGGATTTTGGGGATGCGCCACCATGAGCCCGACCCATCGGGAAGGTAGCGGGCTCGTGATTAAAGGATGGCTGTATGCACTGCTGGCAGTGGCCCTGTGGTCGGCGAATTTTGTCATTGCGAACAAGGCGAGCGCCACGATTGCCCCTGTCGAATTGGCGTTTTATCGATGGCTCGTGGCCTTCATATGCCTGCTACCCTTTGCGAGGCCCACATTTGCCAGGATCCAAGACGTTCTCAAAGACAAGAGGGAGGTCAGGAGGCTTGCCCTGACCGCCTTCACGGGTGTGTCGGCGATGAATACGCTCATATACCTGGCGGGAAAATCTGCGCCCGCGGTAGATCTTTCGTTGATATCAGTGGCGTCACCCGCCTTCATTGTGGCCATCAACCGGTTGGTGTTTAGACGACGCGTCAGGTCTGCGACATGGCTTGGCGTCGGGATGGCGATGATGGGATGTGTCTGGCTTATCGGAACGGACGGCACATCGTCATTGGCGGGCCTCAAGGTGTCGACGGGGGATCTGCTGATGGTGGTGGCGTCCATCACATTTGCGGTTTATACCGTCGTCCAGAGAGCCCCCAAAGGGATGGCCGATGGGGAATATCTGCTCCTCTTGATATTCACGGGATTGGTGGGGCTGCTGCCTTTCTATCTTATGCGCGAGGCTTTGTACGGATGCTCTCCGATCACCCTGGATACAGGCGTGTATATTCTGTATCTGGGGGTGTTTGCATCCTTGGTGGCCTTCTATCTCTGGAACAAATCGGTGAAGCTCATAGGGGCATCCAGGACTGGGGTCTCTTACTATGCACTGCCCTGCTTTGTGTACCTCATAGAATATGTCGCGGGCGGGAAGGTGCTTAGCGGTGCGGTGGTGGGGAGTTTTGCGCTTATCGTTGCCGGTGCGATCGTGATTCATTTTACGACCACGGAGGCAACCGAGGGTGCGACCGCGACGTCCGGAACCGGAACGAACGAAACATAGGCGAAGATGACAGGGGCCTCCTGGCGAGGGTAATCCCAAAACGCCGGATCCGACTGCGGCAAAGGGCCCCGCCGAGCCCCACGGGATGGACGCCCTAGACGGAAGGAACGGGAGAATCGCACACCACTCGACACCGCGCAATACCGACCGCAGCGCCGCC
>JAJYHM010000001.1 GCA_021784755.1 Pseudomonadota bacterium | reverse complement strand
TCTTCCGTTCTTCCTCGGTCAATACGATCAGGGGGGCGGTACGCATCAATGGTCTCCTGTCTTGTACTCTATCACTCAGACAGGAGGGGGCCATATTAGTTCCTATAATTATGAAGCACTACACTAGGTTCATGGCGCGGACGAGCTCTCAGGCTGTGGGCTCTATAAGAGGGGCGGCCGCAAGGGAGCGGGAGAGGTCATCACACCCCCTGTCGGCGCCTGTTATCGGGGCCCTCGGTGTATTCCTCGGCTAGGCGCTAGCGGGCCCGAGGGATTCGCGCATAGACCAGCCGATGCCTGCCAGACGAGACCGAGGGGCCCGCTGCCCAACGTCCCTGTTACGACCGATCCTCCGAGGCAAGACGCTTAAGGCCTGCGTCGACCGTTGTCGCGGAGGCGATCTCTCTATAGTTCAAACGCCTCCGTGAGGAACGGAACGCTGCGACCGAGAAGACTCCCGGCGACCGGTCACGGCCGCGGGCCGTAGCCCTCGAAGGACCACCCAACCCTGAGGCCGACCATGCTGATTTCGCCCCGTTTTTTTTGACGTGAAGGATCGAAATGACCGCAAAAAAACCCCTGCTCGCACGGAGCAGGGGTCTCTGGTGCCGGGGCGCTCTTGGCTTTTACCGGGCGGTCTGCGCGTCCAATCTTATCGTCATTATTTCACGGTGATCTCGAAAAGAACCCGCATATTGGCCTTCGCGGCCGAGGAGTTCAGGTGAGACGGGTTAGCTTCATATTCCGCTGGCCTCGTATCCCCAAACCCAATCCGGGTCAAGCGGTCAGGCGCAATACCGCCGTGATGGATCAGATAATTGCTGACCGACCGGGCCCGACCTTCGCTCAGTTCCTGGTTATAGGCCGTGGTGCCGGCCGCTGACGTATAGCCCGCGATGCGGAATTGGTCATTCGGATTGTTTTTCATAATCCGGATATTCCGATCCAGCACGGCTTTGCCTTTAGGGGTCAGAGTGGCCTTGTTGTAATTAAAGTAGACATCGCCCAGCGTGATGACCTTGACGACGGCCGCGGCCTTGTGGGCGCGCGCCCTCGGTGCGACGTACGGAGTCCGGGTTTCGTCCGCGCGGGCGACCCCGCGATGGATGCGAGAACCGTTATCGCTGCCAAAATGGTAGACGAGTCCGACTGAGACGAGATCCGCGTCGCCGCTATTACCGATTGCATCTTTGACTCGGTAGCGCTCGGCCTCGGCGCGCATAGTGAGCGCGTGGGTGAGTGCGTATTGCAACCCAACACCATACTTGTAATTGAACTCATGCTTGCTCGCTGTCGTATTCGGGGCATAATCGGCACCGGAACCGGAGAAGTTATCGCGCGCATCGACGTAGGTCACGCCAAGACGTCCGAACGCCGAGAACCGTCGCGTAATTGGGAGAATCCCTACGGCATCCATATTGACGCCTTGAAGCTTGATACTTCCGTTCGAAGTGCCGGCCGGAACGGTCGTGGCGCTATAACCAAAGTCCCCGAGGTTAAAGTAGCCGCCCTCCAACGCGAAGTAACGATCGAACTGGTACCCGCCGAAAAGCTTAAACCCGGTCCCTTGGCTATCATTGCTGATGGAGCTGCCGGTAAAGCCTTGGCTCTGGAGTTGACTGGCGATCTGGCCATCAGCAATTTTGGCCCGTGACTGGCCGATATTGGCCCCCGCATACCACCCGAGATTGTCCATCCTGTTGTGAGCAGCTGCTAAGGGGCCCGCTACGACTGACAGGGCTCCAAACCCTAACACTCCCCAGGTGGTCGCGCGTTTCATATTTTTCTTAATGGCCTTCTTGGTAACGACAACACTGTGTTGGCTATTCATATTTCTCTCCAAAAATACCCAGGCGGCGTTCTTTGTGCCGCCCGGGCTCTTTCTTATTGCTGGAAATAACCTGCGTGCACGGCACAGTACGGTGTCAGCATGCCCTTACTGGCATGACGCTGGCGCGTAGCTGTTGCCGGGCACGGAAACGTCGCTGGTATTGAAGGTAAAAGCACCACTTGTGGCGACTGCTCCTGCCAGCAAGCGACCGCACGATGTGGATGAGGGATCCATGGTGATCGATGCGTCGGCCAAAATATTCCCCTCGAATATCGAATACGTGCCGATCGTCGCGGAACTTCCGACCTGCCAGAAGACATTGGAGGCCTTGGCGCCATTGATCAAGACAATCTGACTTGCCGGTGCCGCGGATGACCCGCCGGATGCGCTAACTAACGTAGAGGGCGCCTGGAACACGAACACCGAGTCCGTGTCGCCCTGGCCGTCAAGGGTGAGAGTGCCAGTTACCCCGATAGAGGAGCCAGTTGCCGACGTATAAACGCCTGGGGGCAAGGTGGCGTTACCCGCGCAACCAATCCCAGCCCCTGCGCCGCCGCCTGTTCCTATCGTGCCGCATCCTAAAACAGTAGCACCAGGCAGATTGGCTGGCGTAATGCTGTTATATACGGACGTTAAAGCCGCCATAACGGAATTGGCCGTTGTTGTGTCGGGATAGGTCGGTGTAATGACCGTACCGTTTATGGTCGGCGCTGCGTTAGCACCTGAACTACTAGGACAGGTACCAAAACCCCCCGTCCCTGCACCGCCTGGCGCCGCCACCGCGTTACAGGTGGCCGTCGGATCAAGCACGGCGTTCCCGTTAATGTTACTCATGGGGCTTGTTGGGGTGTTGGTGACTCCCGCCGCTGCAGCAATCCCATAAGGCGCCACTATCCCAAGCTGCACTTGGGCAAGACCGGTGGCAGCCGGTGTGACCGTCTTAAAGCTCCACGCATACCCGCACCCGATGGCGACATCGCTGTTGCTCGTAACGGTATTTGCGACAACCACGGTATAAGACGTGCCGGGCAATAGAGCAGATGTTGTCGTGAGAGTCGCTACGTAGGTTGACGTATTATACGTCACCGACATGGGAGTTAATGTTGTGCCGCCCGCGACTGCGATCCTAAAACTGGTAGCGGTGATTGTGGCCGGATTCATCGGCATGTTAAATGTGGCCGTTACAACTTTCCCACCACCCGCGATCCCCGTAGTGCTCGTCGTTGCTGCGTTGTTACCGTTCGTCGGATCAGAGACGGTGACCGCGGGGACATTGGGCCCGGAAGACACGCTACAAATGGCGCCGGGAACGATCGAATTCGCGGGTGCGCCCAATACGACAGGGCTCGGCGGCGCCAAGATTGGGGCTTGCCCCTCTCCGCCGTTCTTACAGCCGGCGAGCGCGATCGTGAGAATAAGTGCCATGCCATACGGTATTCGCTTGGAAAAATGTTGAATTTTATACATTCTGGTCTTCCTGAATTTACGCAGTGCCGCGTCTGGAGCACACGCTGTGTCCGGTACGAATGGCGAGGATGTCGCTGCGAGCAACTTCTATAAGGCATTATGAGGTAATGCGATATAAGCATACATAGTAGTATGTTAGAAAGATACGGAGTATCTAAAATACTGCAAATATGACAAAGACAATGACCATCAATGTGTTTATGAAATAAAATAAGATTGTATTTCCCCGCGTACTATGCATCCTGTTGTGATCGAGATTTCAGATCGAGCTCTAGATTCCCAACGTACGTGGTGCCGTGACCGGACCCATCGATATGGATAACTGCGCTTGCTTGCGGAAGGAGGCACACGTAACTCCACAATAGTAGGCATGGGAAGGCTGACCTTGCCCCACTTTCACGGTCTTCGCCGATGAGAGACTGGGAAAGGGATTTCTGGCTGTTCTTGAGCAGTTGTCCCGCCGTCCTGGGGACAGCATTCCGCAGATCTTAAGACTGGGCGAACACGAAAGCTGCTTACCGTTTCCTCGATAAGGGCCGGGTCAGTGAGGCTGATATTCTGGCAGGTCGTTTCCAGACGACTGCTGATCGCGCAGCGGCAACGGACGGACCGATCTTCGTGCTCCATGACACCGCGGAATTCAGCGATCAACGGGACGATACCGAGGCGCTCGGTAGGGCGCGCGTCGGTATTGCCGGTGCCTACAGAAATGGGATTCCACGGTACTACACGGCGTGCGGCATCCTCATGCGTTCGGGCCTTGTAGTGACCACGGAGGGCTTGCCGCTGGGACTCGCAGCGATCACGTTCGGGTCCCGAAAGACATTCAAGGGCGCGAACGCTTTGAAGAAGATCAGTTCCTGCGCGGGTGGCGATCGAGGAGGTGAAAGCATTCGCTGGCCCCCAGAATCGGGAACAGTCCACGGCCCGATTGGGTGACCACGCGCGCTGCGTGCCTATCGGAGAGGGTGAGAGCGACATCACCGTGCGGTCTTACAAGGCACGGGAGACCAGAACACGGCTTCTCTTGCGCCCCTCCGTGGGCCGGCGCGTAGGCGACGGCGGCTACCCGATCGCGGAGGCCGGGCGGAAGGGCCGCGCAAAGGGTCACACCGGATCGCAGTGCGAGATCGTTGGGGGCGTGTGTCAGAGGTGATCCCCGGGCATAGCGTACGCAAGATCCAGATCGCACCTCCCGTCGACAGTCAACGTCGCACTCCGGCACTGGCCCTCACCGTGCTGCAGGCCCCCTTGCGCGGCAAGCCCCGGGGTCGTGATCCGATCGTAGGGAAGCTCGTCACCCATCGGCCGATCTCCTCCCGGAGCGAGGCCATCGAAAAGCGTGAATGGTACGCATGGCGTGGGCGATTGAGACCTTCCCCGCGATCTTGAAGTCCGGCTATCAGGCCGAACGATCAAGGCTTCGCGCGGCCGAACGACTCGTGAATCTCTTGGCCCTTTTTCTGGATCGCGAAGGGATGATTGGCATGGATGCGCCGCCCGCGACTGAACTCGCGCGGGTGCGCCGCTCTTAAGCTCTGTGGCGTGGACAACCTTAAGGCTGCGGACCCTAAGGGGTGCCGCCACACGAGGGCGGGGGATATTGTCCACCCCCCGCCTCTCGTCGGGACACGTCACTGGGCGCGGATATCGCCGCAGGCCACCGACTTCTGCATGTCCTGGTGGCTTGCGTGCACATTGATGGCAAACGGCCTCTTCAGGAGGTTTTTCAGGCGCACGTGGATCATAGTGACCGCCTTGCCGTTTCGCACGGACTTCAACATATAGGCGGGCCGTGGGTTGATGTTGGGGCAGCTCCCGGGGTGGATATGTTCCGGCTGCACCACACCCTTGGGGGTGCCGTGCAGGTGGACCACGACCCGGGTCCGCGACCCATGGGGATAGAGCAGGGCGTAGCCGCTTTCCCCCGAACCGTTTTCGGCTTTCAGGGGGACTTTCAAGGGCTTGGCGAAGACGGGGCTCAAGGCGAGACCCGCCACGGCGAACGCTACGATAAGTTTTTTCATCATTCTTGCGCGGGAAGCCCCGATCTCCGGACCGGGGAGGGATAGCGCCTGATCCCGCTCCTCCTGTTGGCGATGCTATCGGAATCGTCGCACGATGAAGCAAGCCCGCAGGCACGAGATCCTCACGTCGATCCGCTCGGAGAACGACGGCCCTGGAGCTTGGAAAGGGGTGCGGCGCAACCGTCCTGGTTCACGCCTAGAATGACGATTGTTCGCAGGTCCCTTTGCCGATGCGCTTTGAATCGCCAACCATGCTAACACGGTCCTGGAGAGGTCGACAGGGGTGTAAGGGACCCGCGGTGGCCTCCTGAGGGCGTTTGAGATCCGCCATCCTTCGATGTCACCCTTTCCCCCCTTTATTTCGGGCTCCGAGGCGCGGCCGGAGGGGCTGAAGCGGGTCGACGGCCCGCCTATGGGCTGATCTGGCGGACCGGGCGTACCAGGATCTCTTCGACCAGTACGTTCGGTGGTTGCGCGAAGCTATAGACGAGGGCTTGGGCGATATCGTCGCCGTGCAGGGCATCAAGTGATTCGCGGCGGGCGGTCATCTGGTCGGCGGGAACATTGTGTCCCCATTGCGTCCAGACCGCGCCCGGCTCTATCAAGGCCACGCGAATTCCTTCGGGCCCCAGCTCCTTGCGCAGGGCGTCATGGAAGCCCACGACCGCGAACTTGGTGGCGTTGTAGACCGACCATCCAGGGATGCCATAGCGGCCACCGACGCTCGAGACTGTGGAGATCATGGCGCCAGGGCGGTTACGCAGGAGCGGAATGGCGGCGTGCGTGCAGTTCAGTACACCATAGAGATTCGCGTCTATGGTGAGCTGCCACTCGCGCGGTTTGCTGTCGGCGAATGGCGCGTGATAGCCGACACCGGCGTTATTGAATAAGAGGTCAAGGCCGCCAAAGCGTTCTTTGACCAAGGCGAAGAGCGCGGCGACCTGTTCAGGCTCGCCGACATCAGCGGTGACCGGGTGGATGCGCTCCTTCAGGTCATGGGCCAGCGCCGTGAGCTTGTCGCGGCTGCGCGCGCAAATGACGACCTCCAAGCCTTCCTGGTGCAAGAGCCGCGCCGCAGCCTCGCCTATGCCGCTCGACGCCCCCGTCACCACTGCGATCTTGCCGCGGATGTCTTGCATGCGCATAACCACCTCCTTGTCGATTGATGTTTCCTCGGCCCCCTTTATTAGAGTCTGGCCTTCGGAGCGTATCTCACACACCATGGTTTGTTCGCGCGGGGAAACTGCGCTGTTTTTGGTGTGTTACCTGATGCGAGCGATTCGATGAGCGCACGCTAGTCCGCGCCCAAACGACTACGGCTTTGCGGACGGAGATACGTGATGTGCGGTGGAAGCGGGCATCACTTGCCGTTCTCGGGTGATGGCCGGAAAACGCCAGCCAATCCCCTCGAGGGACAGGGTGCGCGCGCCACTGTTTGTTATTCTAGCGTGATGGGTGACACCTTGCCAACCGGAAAAGCGCGATGGGTGGACTATCAGGCGGCGCATCACTTCGTCTGGATTCCGAAGGAGCGTCGGGGCGCTTATGGGCGACTCATCCATGAGTGTTGCGCGCAGCACAGGTTTACGGCTCAGGCCACAGAGGCGGACGTCGACCATGCGCATCGCTTCGTATCCGGCACGCCTCGGTGGGCGCCCGCCGCCTCGCGGGCCTCTTGAAAGATGACATGTCGAGGAGATCGCGTGGAGAGTTTCTTCGGCAAAAAAGGCCTGGGGGCGCGAGCTATTTTGGACATGGGTGTACTATGTCGGTAGCGTGTCTGCGGAAACGATCCGCCGATATATACAGGAGCGCCAGGGCAAATAGGCGTAGCGCAGCGAGGCGGCCATGACCTGCGAGCGCGCCCATGGGCTATCGCGGCCGGCGAGGTGCCTCTATGATACGGTCGTGCGAGACTTTCGGCAGGTGACCGAACGCGCGCCCGGCCTCGCATAAGGCTTACAGTCACGGGGGTGATCGTGGGCGATTGACCTGACGACCCCAAACCTTGAGGTGGGCGTCACGATGGGGTCGTCGCGCGCCGGAGCTGGGCCATGAGGGGTGCCCCTGGCGGTTTCGGTGGACGGAAGGATAGCGCCGTGCCGATCCTTGCCTATAGAATCGGGGCGGAGGCCAGGGAAGGGCTTGGCATCTTGCAACGGGGAGATTGGATCCAGTGACAGCAGTAAAGAAAGCGATTTTTCCGGTGGCGGGTTTGGGGACGCGGTTTCTGCCGGCGACCAAGGCGAGCCCCAAAGAGATGCTGCCCATCGTCGACAAGCCGCTCATCCAGTACGCGGCGGAAGAGGCGATTGATGCCGGTATCACTGAACTCATCTTCGTCACCGGCCGCAGCAAGCGCGCCATTGAAGACCATTTCGATAAGGCCTACGAGCTCGAGGCCGAACTCGAGGTGCGCGGCAAAGACAAGATCCTGCACTCCTTGCGCGGCATACTCCCAAAGGAGGTAACCTGCATCTATATCCGTCAGGCCGAGGCTTTAGGACTGGGTCATGCCGTGCTCTGCGCGCGCCAGGTGGTGGGCAATGAGCCATTTGCCGTCATCCTGGCCGACGATCTGATAGATGCCCAGCCCTCGGCGTTGCGGCAGATGGTCGATCTCTATGCACATTACCACAACGCCGTCATCGGTGTGCAGAACATCGCCCGCGAGGATACGGGCTCCTATGGCATCGTAAGGACGAGACCGTGGGATGATCGTCTGCACCGGGTGGAGGGCATCGTCGAAAAGCCGAGCCCGGCGGACGCGCCCTCGACCCTGGGTGTGGTCGGGCGCTACATCCTCACGGCGCGGATCTTTGATCTCCTGGAGAATCTCGGCGCTGGGTCCGGGGGTGAGATCCAGCTCACCGACGGCATCGCCAAACTGCTCGAGAGGGAGCAGGTCCTGGCCTATGAATTCGAGGGTAAGCGCTACGACTGCGGGAGCAAGCTCGGTTACCTCGAGGCCACGGTCGAGTATGCCTTGCGTCATCCGCAGCTGAAGAAGGAGTTCCGCGCCTATCTGAAGGGTCTGAACCTGTAACGTGCACCCGGGGATGGGTCTCGTTGTCGGTGTCCCCGCTGAAACCGCGGGGGCCCTCGGTCGCGGCCTCAAGCTATGGGCTTTATAAGCACAGGCTGTTACAATCGCGCGTCCTTTCTTTGATCGTATGGGCGGAGCATAGCGATGGCTGACAAGCTTTTGATGATAATGGTGAATACCGACCCGCATAATCCTTCTGAGCTCGGCGCGCCGTTTTTCCAGGCGACGGTTGCGGCGGCGATGGAATATGACGTGACGGTGGTACTGACGGCGCGCGCAGGCGAGCTGGCGGTCAAGGGTGTGGCTGAAAAGCTCTTCGTGCAGGAAGGCAGCAGCAAGTCGGTTTACGATTTTATCAAGGACGCGCATGAAGCGGGCGTCCATTTCAAGGTTTGCACGCCGACCCTCGACCTATGGGGCAAGGATCTCATTCCGGAGATCGAGGAAACCGTGGGCGGCGCCTTTGTCATCACCCAGGCCATGGATGATGACACCGTGACCTTCACGTATTGATCGGTGGCCGTGGGGAACGATCGCGGCGCGCAGGCGCGCCAAGCCTGGCGGGTTTTGGAGACGGCTGAACGGATTCACGCCCGGGCCGATGTCGAACAGGCCCTGGACCGCATGGCGCTCGCGATCGGGGCGGCCGTGGGCCAGGCCAACCCTATCGTGATGGTGGTCTTGAATGGTGCCCTGGTGTTTGCAGGGCACCTATTGCCGCGCCTGCATTTTCCTCTGGAGGTCGATTACGTCCATGCGACACGGTATCGTGGCGCGTTGACAGGCGGAGAACTCAGTTGGGAGGCCGGCCCGTGCCTGCCGGTGGCCGGGCGCACCGTGGTCTTGCTGGATGATATCCTGGACGAAGGCGTAACCCTGGCGGCGCTTGCCGACACTTTGCGTGCGCGCGGGGCGGCCGCCGTCTTGAAGGCGGTGTTGGTCACGAAACGACGGGCGCGCCCGGAGGGTCTCGAGGCCGATTTCTCGGGTCTTGATGTCCCTGACCGTTACGTCTTCGGGTACGGCATGGATTACGAAGGTTTTCTGCGCAACACAGACGAGATCTACGCCCTGCCCTGAGGCCGGGCTTTGCGGCCCTGTGTCCGGCGAGTGTGTCGCTCAGCCCGAGCGCCCTTCCGCAGGCGCAAAGGGCCCGCGATGGGCCGGGGTATGTGGAGTCTGGCGTGCCATGACTCATGGGGCGGGTTACCTGAAGCGAGGACGTTATGAAGACGCTTGCGATCATAGGCGGCAGCGGCCTGACCCATCTGCGTAACCTCACGGTACGCGAACGTCGCGTTATGCGCACGCCCTATGGCGAGCCCTCGGCGCCCATGCTCTATGGTCTGGTGAGTGATCACGAGGTGATTTTCCTGCCACGTCATGGCCACGGGCATACCATACCGCCGCATAGCGTGAATTATCAGGCCAATATGTGGGCCCTGAAGGAGTGCGGCGTAAGCCATGTCGTGGCGGTGAACGCGGTAGGGGCTATCAATACCGAGCTTGCCCCCGGGACCCTCGTGATGCCCGACCAGATCATCGATTACACCTACGGACGGGCCCACACCTTTTTCGGGAGCCATCCGGAACCCGTGACCCACGTCGACTTCACCCACCCCTACTGCGAAGCCTTGCGTGAGGTGTTGCGCGACGGCGCCGCGCGCGCGGGGCTTACGCTCGTGCCCAAGGGTACTTACGCGGCCACCCAGGGGCCGCGTTTCGAGACTGCCGCCGAGATCCTGAAGTTCGAGCGCGATGGGGCCGATATCGTGGGTATGACCGGCATGCCGGAGGCGGCGCTTGCCCGCGAGCTCGGGCTCTGTTACGCGTCGCTGTCGGTGGTGGCCAATTACGCGGCCGGCAAATCCGAGGAGGAGATCGATCTGCGCGCGATCGGGCGCTACCTCGAAACCGGCATGGCCAAGGTCCGGACGCTGCTTGAACACGCGATACCGCGGCTGCACGCCGTCTGAGCCCGCCGGACGGCGCGTCCGAAAGGTGGCTTCAGTGGGGCGCGGTCAAGGGTCCCTTGTAAGGCACGACCCGTACGAGCACGCCGAATTTCGGGTGGTCGAAGTAATTGGTCCGGCGCAGCGCCACCGGCCGCGATTCGATCATCTGATAGGTCGGTACGGAATTCGCTGCAGGGGACGACGAGAGGGATGACGGCGACAGTGACGATGAGGTCGCGTCGGACAACGTGCTGGACGACGACGTGCCGCCGGATGGCGTGTAATGCAGATCGAGCGCCACATGCATGAGTCGCCACTGGAAGACGCGAATGACACCCTTCAGTCGCCCGCCGTCACGATGGCTCATGATGCGCACAGGTTTGGTCTTGCTCAAGGTGACGGCGTTCTGCACCCAGCTGCGCGCCGCCAGGATCGTATAGCTCGGGTGGTTGGCGAGGAGCGACTGCGCGAGCGCGAGCTGTGAATTCGCAGGCAGGCCATGGCTGGGCGAGAGTGCCTTTTTGAAGCCCGCGATAGGGGTAGTCTTTTCCTGCGTCCAGTGTTCACCGCCATTGAGCTTATGCAGATGGTTCGCGAACACGAGCACGTCGACCTCATAGAGGCGCGAGGAAGGCGCCGCCCAGGCTTGCGCGGCGAGACCCAGGGCGGAGAGGGCAATCAGGGCTATGCGACGCACGAAACGCTCCTTTGGTACAATGCCCTTAGTATGGGGCGGAACGGACGAGGGGTAAAGACATGACGGTAAGGTCGGTCCGGCGCATGGGTGATCCCTTGTTATGGGCGCGCGCCCAGGAGGTCACGGATATTTCGGTGGCAAGCCTCGGCGATCTCGTCCGCGACATGAAGGATACGATGGCGGCGCTCCAGGGTGCGGGCCTCGCCGCGCCGCAGATCGGCGTGCCTTTGCGGGTCGTGATCTTCGGGGTCCGTGTCAATCCGCGCTATCCTCATGCCTCCGAGGTCCCCGAGACGATCCTCATTAACCCCATCGTCGAGCCCTTGAGCGACGAAGAGGAGGAGGGCTGGGAGGGCTGTCTGAGCGTCCCCGGCCTGCGCGGGCTCGTTCCCCGTTATCGGCGCGTACGCTACCGCGGCTACGATATGGAGGGCAGCTCGATCGACCGCGAGGCGGAGGGCTTTCATGCGCGGGTCGTGCAGCACGAGTGCGATCACCTCGATGGGGTCCTCTATCCTACGCGCATCCGTGATCTCAGATTCTTCGGTTACGAGAGCGTATTGTTCCCGGAAGGCCTCGCCGGAGACGACGCGTGAGCGATGCGCGTCGCGGCCCGCCCAGGGTCGCGATAGCGTCTTCTGTGCGCCCCTAGGGATCCGAGGGGCAGGGTCGCGGGACTTGAACATTCGCCCGCGCATTCCCCTTCCTGGGCCGTAGGTCAGGAGGGGGCATTGTGGGCCGTACATTGTAGACATCATGTATTGACCTGCCCGGCCTCAAGCGACGTGGATTAAGCTTACGGTCGGGTAAACCACCATCAGCTCAGAGCCACAATTGAGGGGGCAGGTCATGACAAAGTTTAGCAAGTACGTAGGGCTAGATACACACAAAGATACCATCGCGGTGGCCGTGGCCGAGGCCGGCCAAAGTAAGCCCCGCTATTACGGGGAGATCGCCAACACCCCGGAGGCGATCGTGAAGCTCGTCAAGAAACTCAGCCCCGACGGGGAGGTGCTGTCGTTCTGCTACGAGGCCGGCCCCTGCGGCTATGGGATCCACCGGCAGCTGACCCATCTCGGCCATGACTGTAGGGTCGTCGTAAGCGTCTGACCATCCCACCTATCTCGCCACGCAAGGCCTGATGCATCCTCCTTATCCGTTGTGACAAAGGAGGATTCCCTATGACAAAAAATGAGAAGGTGATGTTTTGGCGGCGCCATGTCGCCGATTGTCAGGCGAGCGGTCTCTCGGGCCGGGCCTATGCCAAGCGCGCCGGCATCTCTGTGTCGGATCTCTCGTATTGGCGTAAGCGCAGCGCGGCAAACCCGGAAACGCGGGCGAGCGCAGCCGGCTGCGACACGGGCTTTCTGCCCATCCGTCTCGGGGGTGCCCGGGCCGCGGACTCTCCGGCGTTGGAGATCGGGCTTGTATCGGGTCGCCTGATACGGCTTACGGGCCCCGTGGACCCTGAGTGGCTGGCTGCGGTCATACAGCTGCTGGAGACACCGTGCTGTTGAGCCCCGGGAGCCGCATATGGCTTGCCGCCGCTTCCGTGGATATGCGTCTGGGTTTTGATGGACTGGCGGCCAAGGTCCACGAGGTCTTGGCCGCCGACCCGTTCTGCGGGCATGCCTTCGTGTTTCGCAATAAGCGGGGGGATCGTTTGAAGCTCCTGCTCTGGGATGGCTTGGGCTTTTGGCTTTTGTATCGGCGTCTCGATCAGGGCCGGCTCCATTGGCCGCGGACGGAATCGGGGGCGGTCGAGCTCTCGTTGGCGCAGTGGGCGCTGCTCGTGGAGGGGCGCCCCTGGAGTGCACTGCCGCTCCTGAAAAAGGCGATGCCGACGCGGCTCTAAAACCTTATTATTATTTCTATGTTCATGGTATTATAATGATGTTTCTGGTATCATGGTCCCATGAATGAGAAGGACCCGCCAGAACTCCCAAGCGACCCCGACGCCCTGCGCGCTCTAGCCTACAAAGGGGGGTCTTCAGGCTTTCGTGTGGGTAAGGGGGTATTGGGCTTGCATCAGGCGCCCCCGCAGGCAAGTATGGTACCCCTATGCGTGACACTGAACTGTACCAAAAGCTCTTGGGATTTACGGCGCCGTGGCGAGTGACGGCAGTGGCGGTACAAGAAGCCTCAGGCGATACACCGCTGGGTGAGATTACGGTGCGCGTGGGGTGGCCGCCAGACGTGCCGCTGCACTGCCCTGAATGCGAGGCCGTGGTCCCCGGTTACGATACCCGTCCGCGACGTTGGCGCCATCTGAATACGATGCAATGGAAGA
>JAJYHM010000059.1 GCA_021784755.1 Pseudomonadota bacterium | reverse complement strand
GTACGGATCGGTTTGTTCAGGCCATCGGGCGGCTTCTTGCGGATAATCGGGAAATATTCGTAGACGTCGCGCGCGGCCGCGTTCTTATCCGCTGTTTGGATGTATTTAGCGAAGTTGGTTTGGTTGCGGCCCGCAGACTTTTGTACCGGCTTCCCGATCTCCTGAGATGAGTGATTTGCGAGATAAAGCCCGTTTCAAGGAATCGCTTGAGACGCTGGTTAAAAGGTTTGGGGCAAACCGCGGAAATCTTCGTGAACATGAAACCCGGAGCGATATTATCGACGGCATGCTCATAGGGCTTGGTTGGACCCTGGGGCAGCGTGGGCGCGACATGTGGGAAGAGGTGGCAGTCAAGGGTGAGACGACGCTCTTTCTCGACTATCTTGGCAAAGATCCTCGGTCAGAGACACCGTTACTCATCGTCGAGGCCAAGGCGGAGACTAAGCCATTCTTCGATCTTTCGGACTCAAGTGTTGCCAATCTCGATCAGAATACCCGTTGTGATGACGATGCGACCATGGTCGCCCGTGCGGTAGATCATCTAAAAAATGGCGGCGATGTAGCTTCTTCGCCTGTCTCACGAGAATGGGCGCAGTGGATTGAAAAGCTTCGGGATTACGTCTCCATCGTCCACGTGCGCAGCGGCCATCGCGTCAATCGCGTAGCGATAACCTCTGGACGATGGCTTGTCATATTCTGCGACCCCGTTTTGGCCTTTCTTGAGCCGGGCCGCGCAGCCGACTCGCGCATTCTTTGTTTCCGAGAAGATGCGCTTGTTCAGCAATCCGATGAAATCCACGGGTGGCTTGCGCGATCAGCGCTTGTTCGTGAGCCGCCGGAGCGGCTCAGACCCGCGCAATTACGGGCCTATGTAGCCGGTGACCATATCGCAGAGATTTTTCGCGCCCTATGGGTAGTTCATGGAAAAGTGGGTGCCCATTTTGATGAGCGTCCTCAGATTACCGTGTACCCAGCGCTGCTCATTCAGCGCTATGACGGCCTTCTTATCACGGTCATGGATGACCGTGCCGGGGGATTTATCCTCCCCTACGCAAACCATCGTCTTGCTGAACATATCAGCGATGTCACCGTATATGCAGACACTCTTCCGCAGACCGTGGCTGCGGAGCTTGGGGTTGCGTTTGTCCCAGGCGGCATTGAGAAGTTTCGCGGGTTCGGCGGGGCGTTCGCGCAATTACCGGCGCTTACGGTGCGCCCGTCGATATCGCAGGCTGGGCGCACACTACTAAAGCCCGCGCCGAGTCATGCGAACGAGTTCCTGTTGGTGACCGGGATTAGCCCCCACTACCTAGATGTCCGCCCGACCATTGCGAATTGCCGCTTCCATGATTGGAGCGCCTGCCATGAGTTGGGACAGCATAGGGGCGCTAATCCAGTGGGCTCGAGAAGCATAGCGCCTCGCTCCTTTTTTTCTCAAACGAAGAGCATCATTGCGCGCACGGTGAGGTGCATGATCGGCGTGATGCGCGATGTCACATTGACGCCTTCGAGGAATTTCTCTGCTGCCGCAGGTGCACATTTCAGGCGCTATGTTGGCGTGGTGACGAGGATCGCCGGCTTCCGTGTGGCTCCTGAGGGGACATTCGCGTGGGGCGACGCTGCGGATCCGCCCTGGCATTCCGGTACTTTAGTAACGCCCGCCCGGTAGATGTCTAGAGCTCCCGTCCAAACGTCTGCATCAGGAAATCCACGAAGCTACGCAGCTTGGGTGAGCGATAGCGGTCACCTGGAAAAACGACATGCAGGGGCCGCGATGGCGTTCGATACTCTGGAAAGAGATGGACCAGACGACCGGCCCGCAGGTCTTCGAAGACGAGCACGGTGGGCAACATGGCGATGCCTGCGCTGGCTACCGCGGCTCTTCTTAAGCCTTGGGCACTATTGATCACTACACGCGAGCGCACGACGATGGTTTCTTCTCCCTCGGGGCCGAAGGCATGCCACTCGTTGCCCATCCGGCTCCACTCGGAACTGGGCGCATAGGCAAAGGCGAGGCAGTCATGGGTGCCCAGATCCTGGGGGCTGGCCGGCGTCCCCCTGCGGCGGCAATAGTCAGGCGATGCGCATACCACCATAGGATAGTCCGCCAGCCGCCGTGCCACGAGGCGCGAGGGCTCGAGCGCGCCGAGGCGGATCGCGGCGTCAAAGCCATCGCCCAGGAGATCGACGACTCGATCAGTCAAAACGATCTCCAGGTCGACCGCGGGGTGTGCGGTCAAATACTCTGCGAGGCGAGCCGCCAGCCGTTCGGTGCCGAAGGTGACGGGTGCCGTGACGCGAAGTCTTCCCCGGGGTTCGGCTTGGGCACGTTGAGCCAAGGAGTCGGCATCCGCCACGAGGCCGAGGATCTCGATGCATCGGTCATAATAAGCGGCACCGAACTCGGTCAGTCGTTGGCGACGTGTCGTGCGCTGCAACAGCGTCGCACCGAGGTGCTTTTCGAGCGCGCGCAGATGGTTGCCGACCATGGTCGGTGAGATCGCGCATCGATCGGCCGCCGCCGTCAGGCTGCCGCTCTCGACCACGCGCACGAATACCGACATCGCCTCCAGTAAGTCCATTACCCACTATTCCTTCGAAGTGAAGCCACAAAGTCTCTTTATTTTGCGAAGCCCGATAGCGGCGCTGGCGGCGGGCGTGATGGTGGCGGCCACGGCGGCTCTGCTGGTAGCGGCGGCCCGCCTCCCGCTGTTTCCTGCGGCGGGCTGTTTGCGAGCAGAGGCG
>JAJYHM010000056.1 GCA_021784755.1 Pseudomonadota bacterium | reverse complement strand
GGATAGCTCCGTCCCCGAAATCATGACCATGGCCTTCAGTGACCGCAGCGCGCTCGACATCATCGAAGAGGCCGAGAGACAGGATGGCGAAGGTGAGGTGGCACCGGGTACGCCATTGCAGTAATGACTGGAACACGGTGAAACACGCGCAATCTTGCGCTGTCACAGAACCTCCCACAGCTAAAGCCGGATCGGAGTTCTGGTGCCGGCACTAAAGGTTTTTCTCGCGCTTGCGCTTATCGTGGAAACGACAGGCCTACCGCGTCCGTGGCTGGTGGGCATTGTTGTGGGTGAAGGACAAGAACCAGGGAGGGCGCAGCCCACAGCCTCCGCATGCCTTCTCAACGACGCCACGGATGGTGCCCCCATTGGCGCATGGACGAATCCATGCGTATGATAAGAAGCCCAAAGCGATGTAGAACTCAAAACAATCGGACGGCATCATGAGCGAGAATAAGGAGCCGAGAATGGCTCTCGGCGGCACAGTTCATGAGCCGTCAAGAGCGGGCTCGTCGAATTCCGAGCCGCCCCCCGAAAGGCCTGGGTCCGTACCCGGCATTTCACCCCCACCGCCTTTCTTGGCGCATCAATATCCTTCTGGAACCCCCAGCGCATGCGCCACCCAACGTGACGTGGACCTACGGCGGCGGCAGACGCCCGCTCGCGAGATCATATGAGGCTCAACAGGGAGGACCTCCGGATCGGCCTGATCGTTGGGGTCATTCTCGCGGTGCTCACATTGGCGGCTGGGGTATCGACCTACCTGGTGATGCGGCGGGAAGTCGCGTCTATTCTCAAAAGAAACTTAAGCGCCCTCCTACAGGATGATACGCGCGCCTTTGTGCAAGAGATCCATCAGAGAAACAATCAAAGCGTTACGGTAGCTACACGGCCTTTCGTTGTTAGTAGCCTTAAGGCCGTCGACATGCACCCAGGCAGCATCCGGGCGCGACACGACCTACAGGAAATCGCGCGTTCGTTTTTGCCTGTGGGCCTTTCGGCGGTGGAATTTGTGAATCGGAAAGGTCAGATCCTGGTGCGGGCCGGATCTTTTGCGACGCCTCCGTTTACTGTCCATATCCAGACGCGACAGGAAGCCTTCTTGTTATGGCAAGGGCGACCTCTACTCCAAACCCTCGTGCCGGTCAGAGATGGTAGGCGACATTTGGGTTTCGTTATCACCCAGGCCCCCTTGTTATTTATGACCCGCATCGGGCCGGTAGTCGAGGCCCTGGGACATACGGCCTCTTTACATGTCTGCGCCCCCTTAGGCACGACCAATATGCGCTGCCTTCCCAATACGCGCCACGTCCAACATGTATATCAACTGACCTCGCAGTTCATAAAAGGCCAGCCCTTGCCCATGCGTCATGCCTTAGAAGGACAATCGGGCCTTGTCTATGCCCGGGATTATCACGGTCACTTGGTCGTGGCGGCCTTTGCCCCTATCGGACGCACGGGACTGGGGATGGTCCTGAAGATTCGGCAATCGGAACTCTTTCATACTGCAGACGCGCGGCTTCGAGAAGTCGCGGGACTGCTGCTTGCCTTGGGTCTCACGGGCATACTCATGATGTGGCTATTGCTGTTACCGCTTTTGCGCAAACGCACGGCCGCGGAAATGGCCATGCGCGCGGCTAACACCGAGCTGCGCACGAGCGAGGCCCGGACCCAGGCCCTCTTGGCGCACGTGGCCGATGGTGTGGTGGTCATAAATGAGCACGGCATAATCGAGACCTTTAACGCCGCTGCGGAGCAAATCTTTGGGTATGAGGCACAGGCGATCATCGGCAAAAACGTGAGCGAACTTATGCCGGAGCCGCACCGTAGTCAGCACGATAACTATCTGAAGCGTTATCGCGAGACGGCGAAATCCACGGTTCTTGGGGTATCCCGAGAGGTCGTAGGTGCGCGCCGCAATGGCGAGATATTCCCCTTGGCGATCAAGATTCGTGAGATTGACACCGGGACCACCCACCTTTTTATCGCCGCCATCCGGGATATCACGCTTGAGAAGGAAGCGGCACAGCACGCTTTGGATCTGGCCACTCACGATGCCCTGACGGGTTTACCCAATCGTCTGTTGCTCGCAGATCGGCTTGAGCAGGCCCTGGCGCTGGCGCGTCGCGCCCAGAATCGCGTGGCATTGCTCTTCGTGGATCTGGATGAATTTAAGACCATTAACGATTCCTTGGGGCACGCGACCGGGGATTTGATATTAAAGGCCGTGGCGCAACGCTTGCGGTCCACCCTGCGCTCCGAGGATACCGTGGCGCGCCAAGGAGGGGATGAATTTGTCGTGATCCTGTTGGGGCTTACGAGCATTGAGACCGTAGACAAGGTGATCCAGAAGTTGCTTGCGAGCATCACAGCACCTTACGAGATCCAAGACCACGTCCTCTATGTCGGTGCAAGTGTTGGTGTGGCGATCTTTCCAGATGATGGCGAAGATGGGGACACCTTGCTCAAGAATTGTGATATCGCTATGTATCGGGCCAAAGAAGCGGGCGGTAACACCCGCTTCTTTTTCGCGCCGGAGATGAATCGAGATGTCATGGAAAAACAATCTCTCAACACGAATTTACACCAAGCCTTGGCGCGGGATGAGTTCCGGCTCCATTACCAGCCGGTGGTCGACCTTACTTCCGGGGCCGTGGTGGGTCTTGAGGCCCTTATACGCTGGCAGCACCCCACGCAGGGACTACTCGGCCCCTCTCACTTTATCTCTTTGGCCGAAGAAACGGGGTTAATCGTTCCGATCGGGGAATGGGTGCTCACCTCTGCCTGCGCCCAGCGGCAGACATGGGCGAAAGCCGGAATAGACGCGCCACCCATAGCAGTCAACCTTTCCGCCCGCCAGTTCCGCGACAGCAAACTCATAGCCACCATGACGCGCATTTTAGAAGAGTCAGCCGTGGAGCCCCGCCACCTCATACTCGAAATCACCGAAAGCATGGTCATGGGGAATGGAGATAGGGCCATAGAAACACTACACGTGTTGCGGTCTATCGGCTTCCAGATCGCCATTGACGATTTCGGGACGGGGTACTCAAACTTAAGTTATCTGAAACGCCTGCCCGTTAGTATCCTGAAAATCGACCAGTCGTTTGTGCGCGACATCACAAGCGATGCCGCCGTGGTGACGGCGGTGATTACCTTGGGCCACAGTCTTCATATGACGGTCATTGCCGAAGGTGTCGAGACCGACGAACAGCGCATTATCCTGCGTGATCAGGGCTGCGATCAGTATCAAGGGTATTACTTCAGTAAACCGCTGCCGCCCGCGGAAGTAGCGGCGAGACTTAAAGATATCCGCTATTCGGAGAGCTAAGCCACTTTTTTGCTATGGTCATGGTGCGTGAACGCGTGCGCCATGGAGCCCCGTTTCGTTCGCAGCCGAAAGGGCCACGTCAGGGCGCCGTGATGGGGCCGGCGCCCAGCGGGTGGGCCGCAGCGGGCATCAGGACAATGCCGATCACAATGCGGGGCGGGTTATCGCCAGGCGGGGTGTGCGGTTGCTGCTTTCCGGCGGGTATCTACCCAAAGAGAGTAAGCGCTGCGGAATCTTTCGGCGAACGATCATGTAAATCCGCGTCTACGGATCTTCACTTGCCAAACGGGCTTACCGTCCGGGCCGGGACGCTCAACAAATGTGGCCATACCCCTTCCTATTTTGGGCTCGGTGTCCCCCGAGTGCCCCAAAATGCCGTTCTGCTTGCTAGGGGTATATGCTAACTCGTTGGTTTATATGGTGGCTATGGGTGGACTCGAACCACCGACCTCAGCATTATGAGTGCCGCGCTCTAACCAGCTGAGCTACATAGCCTTGTCCTGAAGGTGGGGCATTTTGGGGGCACACTTGGGCGATGTCAAGGAATGAGACCGCTCCGACGCCGTCCGCCGCTAACGGCCCACATTGAACCGAAAATGCACCACGTCACCGTCTTGCATCACATAATCGCGACCTTCGAGCCGCATCTTGCCGGCCTCGCGCGCCCCCTGTTCACCGCGCAACCGCACATAGTCCTCATAACCTATCACCTCGGCGCGGATGAAGCCCTGCTCGAAGTCGGTATGGATGACCCCGGCGGCCTGCGGCGCGAGACTCCCTTGGCGTATGGTCCAGGCGCGCACCTCCTGGGGTCCCACGGTAAAAAAGGTCTCGAGGCCCAGGAGCGCGAAGGCCGCGCGCACGAGACGGTTCAGGCCCGGCTCGTCTAAGCCGATCTCGGCCAGGAACGCCGGGCGCTCCTCATCGGGCAGCGACACAAGCTCCGCCTCGAAGGCCGCGCAGATGGCGAGCGCCTGAGCCCCCTCGTCACGGGCGCGCGATGCCACCCGCTCCCAGAGGGGGTTATTGGAAAAGCCTCCTTCCTGGACATTGCCGACATAAAGCACGGGCTTGGCCGTAAGCAGCGAGAAACCGCGGATCATGAGCCGCTCGTCATCGATCAGAGGCAAGGTCCGCACCATGCCGCCGCCGTTCAAATGCTCGCGGATGCGCGCGAGCAGCTCGCGGCGCTTGGCATCCTCCTTGTTGCCGGCGCGCGCGGCCTTGCTCTCCCGCGCGAGCGCGCGGTCCACGCTCTCGAGGTCGGCAAGCGCAAGCTCCGTGTGGATCACATCGATATCGGCGAGCGGATCGACGCGCCCGGCCACATGGACCACGTTGTCGTCCTCGAAACACCGCACGACTTCGATGATAGCGTCGGTCTCGCGAATATGGGACAGGAACTTGTTGCCCAGGCCCTCGCCCTGCGCGGCCCCGGCGACAAGTCCCGCAATATCCACAAACTCCATGACCGCGGGCACGATGCGCTCGGGTTTGGCGATCGCGGCCAAGGCGTTCAGCCTCTTATCCGGGATCGCGACTACGCCCACATTGGGCTCGATGGTACAAAACGGGTAGTTCTCGGCCGGAATGGCCGCCGCCGTCAGGGCGTTAAAGAGCGTCGACTTGCCGACGTTGGGAAGCCCCACGATACCGCACTTAAGCCCCATCGGCCGTCTCTCCGCCTGTCGTATGCAATAGATTCATGGCCCGTTGCGTATCACCCTGAACGATCAAGGGCAAGACCTCGAGCCCGCGCGCAAGACTCGTCTCGATTGCCGAGGCTTCCTCGCGGGACGGCCGCCCCAGCACATAAGGGACGAGATCACGCCGCGGGGGCGGTCGGCCTATGCCGATCCGCAAGCGCCAGAAGTCGGCCCCCAGGCGGGCGATGATATCGGTGAGCCCGTTATGTCCGCCCGCGCCCCCGCCCTTCTTCAGACGGACGACGCCCGGCGCGAGATCGAGTTCGTCGTGCGCGACCAGGACTTGCGTGGGCACCAAGCGATAGTATCGGCACAAGGCGCCCACCGTGGTCCCGCTCTCGTTCATGAAGGTCGATGGTTTCACGAGCCACAACTCCGCCCCGTGAACGTGTGCACGACAGACGGAAGCCGAGAGTTTGCCCTCGTGCCGCCACGTGGCGCCCACCCCGTGGGCGACCCGGTCCAGAAACCAGAACCCAGCATTGTGCCGGGTGTCGTCATATTCCGGTCCGGGATTCCCAAGCCCCACGAGGGCCGCCAGGGGCTCTCCCAACTACTTCCCTTCCTTCTTTGGAGCCTCCGCCTCGGGGGCTGCGGCAGTCGCCTCGGGGGCGACCGGGGCCGGCTCCGGCTCCGGGGCCTCTCGGACCACGGTAATGGTCACAATCGCGAGATCGTTGCCATGGGTGAGGTCTGTCAGGGTCACACCCTCGGGCACGGTCAAGTTGCTCAAGTGGATGGAGTCACCGACATTGAGGTTGCCGACATCGACCGTCAGGAACTCCGGCAGCTGGCTCGGCAGACAGCTCACATCAACCTCGGTCATCAGATGCGCCACGAGGCCGCCCTGGAGCTTCACGCCGGGAGCGGTCTCCTGGTTGATGAAGTGCAAGGGCACCAGCAGATGGAGGCGCTCGGTGGCGCTCACCCGCTGCAGGTCCACGTGGGCGACCTTAGGCTTAAAGGGGTGCATATGCAGATCGCGCAAGATCGCCTGGTCGATGATCTTGCCGTCGACCTTGACCGACAGAATCGACGTGAAAAAGGCCTCATGGCGCGTATGGTGCCAAAGCGGGTCGTGATCAAAAGACAACATCACGGGCTCCTTGCCGGCCCCATACAAGATCCCCGGCACCTTGCCGGCGCGGCGCAGGCGGCGGCTCGCACCCGTACCCTTCTCGCTGCGCATCTCGGCGTTCAACTCGAATTTTCCACTCATGACTACTTCCTCTCTTTAAGGGGGCCCCGCGACCAAGGCCCTCCGACGTCCCGCGGCCGGACTGATTAGTCCATGAAGAGCGAGCTCACGGAGTCTTCGTCCGCGATACGCCTTATGGTCTCCGCGAGCAGCTCGGCTACGCTAAGCTGCCGGATCTTCACGCATGAGCGCGCCTGCGCGCCCAATGGTATGGTATCTGTCACCACGATCTCATCGAGCACCGACCCCTCGATACGCTCGACGGCGCGCCCCGACAACACGGGGTGAGTACAATAGGCCACGACCCGCAGCGCACCATGCGCCTTCAAGGCGGTCGCCGCCTCGCAGAGCGTGTTGGCGGTATCCACGAGATCGTCCATGAGGACGCAGGTTCGCCCCTCGACTTCGCCTATAATGTGCATGACCTTGGCCTCATTAGGCCTGGGCCTGCGTTTGTCGATGATGGCAAGCCCGGCATCGAGGTGCTTGGCGAGCGCCCGGGCCCGCACCACGCCCCCCACGTCGGGCGACACCACCAGCAGATTCTCATAGCTATGCCGCCAGATATCGCCCAAGAGCACCGGGGCCGCGTAAATGTTATCGGTCGGGATACTGAAAAATCCCTGGATCTGGTCGGCATGGAGGTCCATGGTCAGGACCCGGTTGGCGCCCGCGGCACTCACCATGTCCGCCACCAATTTGGCGGCGATCGCAACACGCGCGGTGCGCGGTCTGCGATCCTGCCGCGCATATCCGTAATACGGGATCACGGCGGTAATCCGTCGCGCCGACGACCTCTTGACCGCGTCAAGCAGGATCAAGAGCTCCATCAAATTGTCATTGCTCGGCGCGCAGGTGGGCTGCAACAGGAAGACGTCCTTGCCGCGGACGTTCTCCATGATCTCTACCTGAATCTCGCCGTCACTGAAGCGCCCGACATGCGCCTTTCCAATCGGGATCCCCAAGTGGCGCACCACGGATTCGGCCAACGCCGGATTCGCGTTGCCCGTGAAAACCGCCATGTTGTCTGTTGACACGGGTTCCTCGTGGGTCGACTAAAAACTGTTCCGTACCGATAAAAATGGCTGGGGTGCCAGGATTCGAACCTGGGAATGCCGGAATCAAAATCCGGTGCCTTACCGCTTGGCGACACCCCAATGCGTGATCGAACTCAAGCGCGCGTGCACGGGATGGGTATTGCGCCCACGAGCGAGACATGCGCGCCATCGGGGCGGGCAGGCCGCTACCACATCTTGCCCATATGCCGTATCCCGCACCTCAATGAAAAGCGATGCACCAGACCCGCTCATGCGTACGCGCCCGTACGCCTCAAGCCAGCGCCAGGCCTCGTCGACCACCTCATAACGTGCACGCACAACCGCCGCGAGGTCATTATCTCCCCGCCCGGCACGGAAGTCGCGTATTGTGATGGGCCGCCCAAGACCTGTCAAATCAAGCGCGGCAAACACAGGGCCGGTCAGGACCGCGGTATCCGGAACGATGACGACATACCAAGGCTCGGGTAGATCGATGGCGCTCAGCCGCTCACCCACCCCCTCGGCCCACGCGGCGCTCCCGCGTACGAACACAGGGACATCGGCACCGAGGCTCAAGGCCAGATCCGCGAGCTGCTCCAGCGACCAATAAAGCCCCCAGAGGGCGTTCAGGGCAAGCAACGTTGTGGCCGCGTCCGAGCTGCCGCCACCCAAGCCCCCACCGATCGGCAGGCGCTTGGTCAAATGGATGCGCGCCCCATGACGGGTCCCCGAGACCTCCTGGAGACGCCGCGCGGCGCGCACCGTGAGATCCCGGTCCGCGTCGATCCCCGCCACGGACCCATCACGCGCGATCTCCCCATCGTCGGTGACCGTGAATCGCAGATCGTCCTGCCAGTCGATGAACTGAAAGACCGTCTGGAGATCGTGATAGCCGTCGGGCCGCCGCCCCACGACATGCAAAAAAAGATTGATCTTGGCCGGGGCCGGCCACACCTCGGGCAGGGCTTCCTTCATGCCACGCGCCACCGGTCGATGCGGATCTTCACCACGATCCGGTCGGACCCAGAGACCCCTTCGCGGGTCAGCGTCAAGAAGCGCGGCAACCGGCCCTTGGGAGTCCGCCCATAACTCCGATAACGGATCGACCAACCGGCCTGCCTGAGCGACGCGAGGAGACCATGGCGATCAAGCTTGCGCTCCACCACGGGGCCGGGTGCGGGCATTCCGAGGATCCAAAACCGCAGACCCGCCACCGGGAGGCGCCAGCCGGTCAGGCGCCAGAGGAGGCGCGATGCGCTCGCGCCCTGGAAACGTCCGTGCTCAGTACGCAGCTGCGCCCCGGCGGGGCCCGCACGCAACCGGAAGATGACGCGCCCGAACGGGCCGAAGCCCGTCATTTGGTAGGCCGCGGGCCTCACGACCCAGCGCAACATGAGTGTCCCGCCGTGGCGACCGGCAAGCACGCCGCTCTCCGCCGACACCCTGAACGCCTGGATCGCCGCCATGCGGGCCCGGTGCGCGACCCATATCCTGTGGGGGTGGCGGACCGCAGGCCTGGGCATGGTCGCGCATCCGGCCACGAACACCGTAAGAACCGTGACCATCCACCGGCGCATCATAGGGCGGAGTGCTTGGCGAGTTCGGCCTTCAGCGCGGCATTATGCGGGGCCTTCATGAGTGCCGCGCGCCAGAGACGCAGGGCGCGGACGTGCTCCCCGGCCCGCCAGAGCGCGGCGCCCAGATGGGCGGCAATAGTCGGGTCATGGGACCGAAGGAAGGCCTGGCGCAGATAAGGAAGTGCCAGCCGCGGATGCCCCGCGCGATAGTAAGCCCAGCCCACGCTGTCGAGAATATCCGGATTCTTCGGGTCCAACGCGAGCGCCCGGCGAACCAACGCCATGCCGCGCTTTTCATGCTGATTATGGTTGATGTAGGTGTAGCCGAGCGCATTCAAGGCGACCGCACTGTGCGGGTGAGCCGCCACCAGGCGCTCGAGATCCTGTTCCGCCGCCGCGACCGCGCCGGATTTTTCCTCATCCAAGGCCCGCGCGTAGAGCAGGACGTTGGGATGGGGGCTCTTGGGCGTCACCGCCTTCAAAAGCGCAAGACCTTGGGCATAGTGACCCAAGGCCATCAAGACTTCATTGCGCGCGAGCGCCAGCGCCGTGATCTGAGCGCGTGTATGCGCGGTCACGCGCGTTAGGCGTTGCCAGGCGAGGCGCGGGGCCGACTCCTGAAGCAACATGAGCCCGTCGCGCACCGACGCGGTAAAACGATAGGGTGCGCCCACACGGGCATAGTAATAATGCGCGCGCGCAAAACGGTTCTGCTTTTGGGCGATCTCACCGAGATACAGTTCGGCGCGTGGATCGCCGGGGGCGAGCGCCAGACTGCGCTTCAGATAGGACCGCGCAAGCCCGAGGTCATCGCTGCGCAGCGCGATCAGGCCCGCGGCATACAAAACCCGCGCGTCATTCGGGGCGGCAGCGGCGATCACCCGGAACTGCGCGAGCGCCCGATGCCAGTATTCCAGCGACACAAGCCGGCGCGCATAGTCGAGGCGCAGACGCGTCGCGCTGGGGTTGCTCTTCAGGAACCGTGCCGAAAACGCGAGCGCGCGGCGCGGCGCGGCGCTCCAGAGGATGCGCGCCTTCAAGACTGCCGCCCCCTCCCAGTCGGGCTTGAGGGCAAGCGCCGCGTCGATGGCCCGCAGCGCGGTGACCTGGTCGTTGTCCTGCCGCGCCAAATCGGCAAGCGCATACGCCCCGATCGGATCCTTGGGGTAACGCTGCGTCAGGGCCTGCATGACCATCAAGGTCGGCGGGACCCGCTTGTGACGCAAGAGCAGTGTGGCGATATGCTCGAACGCGAAGGCGCGGCCGGCCGACCCCTGAAGGGCCGCCGCCTGGGCCAAGGCGCGCTCGAATTGCTGCACCGCGGCCTGGGTCCGATTCAAGCCCAGATCGGCATCAGCCAAGGCCTCGCGGGCACTCGCGCTCTTGGGGGCCAAGGAGAGCCACAGGCGAGCCAAATAATGGGCCTGGGCATAACGGCGCGCGTAGAGCGACAAGAGCGTCGAGCGGCGGGTAAGACCGAGATTGCCGGTCTCGCGCGCGGCCTCGCCAAACGCCTGCGCCGCGGCGCCCAGACGGCCCTGTTGACCGGCGATGTCGCCGAGCAGGACATGATAAAAGAGGCGGCCCTGGCGGTGCGCTTTAGGAGCCGGGGCGATCGCGACGTGGTGGACCACAGGCGGCGGAGCGACCGTGGCACATGCCGCCAAGAGGCCAACTGCGAGCATCGACGCGACTGCTCGCCACAAACCCTGCGTCATAACACTCCATGCCACTGATATGATGGGGACACGCCGAAGCCTTGAGCGTCTATGCTCTTCGAAAACCTGCGGGAGGCCCTGCGCCATGAATCTGATTGTGCTCCCCCTGATCGCCATCCCGGTCCTGGCGTTCGCCTACCGTTTCCTGGGGCGGCTCGCGGTCGCGATCGCCGAGGACTCTGCGCAGTATAATACAGAGCCCGCGGCCGGGGCAGAGTCGGGGGTCGTGGCGGGGCTACGCGACTTCGGCGTCCTTGGGACCCCGATGCTCTTAGGGGGCGCGGCATTCGGCCTGCGCTTTGGCTGGGCGCCGGCCTTCCTGTGGATCCTTTTGGCCGGCACCACTCTGGGCGCGGTCGGTGCCATCGCGCAGATGCGGCTGCGCACGCCCGCCACGCTGCGCACCGCCAACACCCTCGGGCGCCTCTTGGTGAGCGCCATTCTGGCCCTCGTGTGGGCGGGGCTCGCGGCCCACGGCGCCCACGCGCTCCTCACCTTCGTGGTGCTATATCTTGCCGCTGATCGCCTGCTCCCGTTCCTGCTCGCCCGGCGCGCCGATCTCGCCGCGGGCCTGATCCTGGTGGCCGCCATAGGTGTGCTGTTTTCAGCGATCGGCGTCTCCTGGCCGCTCGCCCTTGAAGGCCCGGTACGCCTCGTCATAGGCCCCTACGAACGCCTCACGCCGGCGGCCCCCGTGTTTTTCTATGCCCTGCTCTTCGTCATGCTGATCCAAAAGAAGCGTGCTGGCCGTCTTGTATCACGTCCCGCCTATGGCGCAGTCGGCGCCTTGCTGCTCGGCGCCGTCACGATCTTGGTGTTCGTGGCAGCCCTCGTAAGCCATCCGCCGATGACGATTCCAAGGCTGCGCCACGGGCAGCTCGCCATGGCCTTGCCGTGGCTTGCGTGCGCACTCCCCTTTGCCGCGGCGCTCGCCCCACTCGGAGACAACGCAGTCGGCCGCCGGACCCTGTCCGGGACCTACATGACCCTGCTCTTCCAGGCGGGCTGCGCCGTCGCCTTCCTCATGAACGCGGAGCGCGCCTTCCCGAATGTCACCGCGTGGTCAGGCTTTTTTGGTCACGGTCCCGACCTCGTGACGCTCCTGGCGGCGGGGGTCGGGGGCAATCAGCGGCTCATGGCTTCGATCGGCCTGGGCCCTTGGGTAAGCCAGGTGCTGCTCGCGGCCCTCCTGTTACTCACCGTGGCGGCCCTGGAGGGCCAACAGGAAGCGCTCGCCCGCGAGCCCTCACCCCTCGGCCGACTCCAACCACTCATGGCCACCGCCCTCTTAGGGGGCCTTTTATGGGCGGCCCACGGTCTCGGCGCGACCGACGAACTGTTCCTCGGGGCGCTCCTCGGGATCGGGGCTGCCTTCGCGCTCATCCTCATGCGCCATGACTTCCCGGGGTTTATGGTATCCTTAGGATATGTATTGCTGGCGTTAACCGACATTGCGGTGATCGCGATCGGCTGGAGTGGCGCCGCCCACCATCCGATTCGGGCCGCGCTAGCGGTCGCCGTCATATCGATCGAGGCCGTTGCGGCGGCCCGGCTTTGGGGATCTTCGTCTCGGTCCAAAGACCATGCACCTCGTAGCACTAGGCATCAACCATAAAACCGCGCCGGTGGCATTGCGTGAGCAGGCGGCTTTCGACCCGCAGACGCTGCCTGACGCGCTCCATGCCGCAGCCGAGGTCGGGGCGGGCGAGGCGACCATCCTCTCCACGTGCAACCGGACCGAGCTCTATTGCGGCCTGCGCAAGCCGTCTGACGAGTCACTGATCGACTGGTTCTGCGACTACCATAAGCTCGCGCCGCGACTCGTGCGCCCGCACCTCTACGTCCACGATGGCCGCACCGCCGTCGCCCATGCCTTCCGCGTCGCCTCAGGCCTCGACTCCTTGGTCCTTGGGGAACCCCAGATTCTAGGCCAGATGAAGAGCGCGTTTGCCGCCGCGCACAAGGCCGGCACCACCGGAAAACTCTTGAACCGCTTGTTCCAGCACACCTTCTCGGTGGCAAAGCAGGTGCGCACCGACACCGCCATAGGCGCCAATGCGGTATCGGTGGCCTATGCAGCCGTGAGCCTCGCCCGGCGCATCTTCGACCGACTCGCCGACCAGACCGTGCTGCTCATAGGCGCAGGCGAGATGATCGAGCTGGCCGCGCGTCATCTGAAAGAACAGGGTATACGGCGCATGGTGGTAGCCAACCGTACAATCGGACGCGCCAGCAGTCTGGGCGGCATCTACGGGGCGGAGGCCATCTCACTCCTTGAGATGCCCGACTATCTGAGCAGCGCCGACATCGTCATCTCCTGCACGGCGAGCCTCTTGCCGCTGCTCGGCAAGGGCGCAGTGGAAAGGGCGCTCAAAGCACGCAAGCACCGTCCCATGTTCCTGGTCGACCTGGCGGTGCCGCGCGACATAGAACCGGAGGTGGGAGAGCTGTCGGATGTCTATCTCTACACCATCGACGACCTGAAGGGTGTCATTGAAGAAAACATGGAGTCGCGCCAAGCTGCAGCGCGCCAAGCCGAAACGATCATCGAGAGCGAGGTGATCGAGTTCATGCGCTGGGTGCGATCGCTTGAGTCGGTACCGACTGTGCGTGCCCTACGCGCCACCACCGAGGCGCTACGCGACGTCGAGCTGGAAAGGGCCCGACGCGCGCTCGAACGCGGCGAGCCGGCCGACGAGGTCCTGTTGCGCTTTGCCCATGCGCTCACGAATAAATTCATGCACTGCCCAAGCGCCGCCTTGCGGGAGGCCAACGCCGACAGCGAGCTGGATCTCATCAGCGCTACGCGCGCACTCTTTCGCCTCGACGACAAGGCTTCGTGATGCAGGCATCGCTCGTAGCCAAGCTCGAGCGGCTGGCATCGCGGCTCGAGGAAACGACCGCGGAACTCTCGGACCCGCGCGTAACGCAGGATCAGGAGCGCTTCCGGCGCCTGTCGCGCGAGCACGCGGAACTCACCCCGGTCGTGGAACGCTTCGCGGCCTGGCGCCAAACCGAGGAACAATTGAGCGCCGCCCAGACCCTCTTGCAGGACGCGGACCCGAGCGTGCGGGCGATGGCCGAAGAGGAGATTGCGGCCCTCGGCTTGGCACGCGTGGACTGTGAGTCGGATCTCAAGCGCCTCATGCTGCCGCGCGACCCCAATGACGAGCGCAACATCTTCCTCGAGGTACGTGCCGGCACAGGCGGCGACGAGGCGGCCTTGTTCGCGGGCGACCTCTATCGCATGTATGCGGGTTACGCGACACGTCGCGGCTGGCAAATGGAGATCGTGCACGCGAGCGGCGGGGAGCACGGCGGCTACAAGGAGATCATTGCGCGCCTGGCCGGCCCCTCGGTCTACTCGCGACTCAAGTTTGAATCGGGGGGGCATAGAGTCCAGCGCGTGCCGCTCACCGAAGCACAAGGACGCATCCATACCTCGGCCTGTACCGTAGCGGTCATGGCCGAGGTGGAGGAACGCGAGATCACGATCAATCCGGCGGATCTCAAGATCGACACCTTCCGCGCCTCCGGGGCCGGCGGCCAGCACGTCAACAAGACCGACTCGGCCATCCGTGTGACGCATCTCCCGAGCGGCATGGTCGTGGAGTGCCAGGACGAACGCTCACAACACAAAAACCGTGCCCGTGCGCTGTCCGTCCTTGCCTCACGCCTGCGCGAACAAGAGATGCGCGCAAAGCAGGAGCAGGAGGCGGCCACGCGTCGCAAACTCGTGGGTAGCGGCGATCGCTCTGAGCGCATTCGCACCTACAACTTCCCGCAAGGGCGCGTGACGGACCATCGCATCAACCTCACTTTGTACCGCCTTGAACGCGTCCTCGAAGGGGACTTGGACGAGTTGATCGATGCCCTGATCGCCGAGGACCAGACCGAGCAGCTCGCCGCGCTCGCCCTCGAATGACAACTGTGCGAGGCTTCCTGGCGCAGGCGGCCCGGCCCGCCCCCGGATTCCCGGGTCGCTGCCCCATCCAGGAGGTCTGGACGCTCGGCTGTCACATTCTGCAATGCTCGCTCGCACAGCTGCTCGCCTCCGATGCCGCCGAACCACTGCACCCCGAGGACGAGGCACGCTGGCGCGAACTCGTGCTGAGGCGCCACAACGGCGAGCCCCTGGCCTATCTCGTGGGCCATACCGAATTCTGGTCGCTACCGCTCAAGATCACCCCCGACGTCCTTGTGCCGCGCCCCGAGACCGAGATCCTGGTGGAACGTGCGCTGAGCCAAACCTTGGCCCGCGGCGATCGCTGTATCGACGCCGGGACCGGGTCGGGCGCCATTGCCCTCGCCCTCAAAAAGGAAAGCCCCGACGCCTTCGTGGCGGCCTGTGATCGGAGCCCGAAGGCCCTGGCCGTGGCGCGCGCCAATGCCCGCACCCTGGGACTCGAGGTCGCTTTCTGGGCGGGGTCCTGGCTCGACGCCATAGAAGCCCACTCCTGCACCCTGATCGCGGCCAACCCCCCCTACATAGAAAGCGCCGATCCTTGCCTGGACGGTGACGGGCTCCGCTACGAGCCGCGCGATGCCCTGGATGGGGGCACAGACGGGCTCACGGCCTTCGCAGCGCTGATTCCGGGGGCCGTGCGAGCCCTGAGGCCTGGTGGCCGGCTACTCGTGGAACATGGTTACACACAGGGCCCGCAACTGCGTATGCTGTTCAAACAGGCGGACTTCGGAGATGTGGCCACACATAACGATTATGCCGGCCACCCCCGCGTGACCGAAGGGATCTGGCATGGATGACAGAGAACTTTTGCGCCATAGTGCCCACATCTTTTTGCCCGAAATGGGCATCGAAGGCGTCGAGCGCCTGCGGCGCGCCCGGGTCCTCATCGTGGGCCTGGGGGGTCTCGGTTCGGCGGTGGCCCTCTATCTTGCGCGCAGCGGCATCCTGGAACTCGTGCTCGCCGATGCAGACCTCGTGTCGCTATCCAACCTGCCACGCCAGATCCTCTACGCCGATCGTCAGGTGGGCCTGCCCAAGACCGAGGCGGCAGGCGCGACGCTCGCGTCCCTGGGCTACCCAGGCGCACGCCTCGTCACCGAGCGGCTGTTCGGGACGCGGCTTGCCGAAGAGGTGGACCGTGTCGATCTCGTCTGCGACGCCTCCGACAATTTCGCCACCCGCTTCGCCGTCAACGAGGCCTGCGTCAAGGCCCAGATCCCGCTCGTGTCGGCGGCCGTAATCCGCATGGCGGGGCAACTCCTGGTCATGGACCCGAAAGAGGCGGCCGCCGGCTGCTATCGGTGCCTCTACCCGGAGATCGAGGAAGAGGCCGAGCGCTGCAGCGAGCGTGGGGTCCTGGGCCCCGTGGCGGGCGCCCTGGCCACCTTGCAGGCGGCGGAGGCCATCAAGGTCATCGCCGGCCTCCCTACGCCGCTTGCCCGCGATCTCTGGGTCTTCGATGCCAAGGAGATGGAAAGCCGCCGCATCCGCCGCCGCAGGGACCCGGCTTGCCCCATCTGCGGGGCGCTCCCTTCGCCTTAAGGTCCAGACCGCCCCTTTGTGGGCCCTCAGGCTACCCGGGGTCGCGCCGCTCGCACACAGAGACCCGAAGCGATGCGCCGATCCAACGCTGGATCGAACGGCGCGGAGGCAAGCCCACGCGTATGACATCCACGAACGACCGCGAAGGTGCGGGCAGCCACTAAACTCCGCCTAAGCCCCACGCCAAGGTCTAGGTGGCCTCATCACCGTCACCGAAAATCGCGCGCCTGAGAAGGGTCCACTGGGCCTCCCACTCGGCAACCGGCGAGATTCGAAAACGGGTGCGCACCGCCTGCGCAATGCGGCCGTCGGCGGCGGCAAGCAAGAGCTGCACGCACACCGAGGGCGCGGGCAGGTGGGGAGCAAGTTGGGTGTCGCGCAAGATGAGGCGCAGGTGGGTCTCGACGCGCTCATAGATCTGCGCCAGACGGTCGCGCAGACGTTCGTGCTCCCCGGCCAGAACCGCCCCCTGGAGCAGGTACGCGAGCCCGTGGTTTTTGTCGGCGAAGGCAAGCCAGAGGCGCAGGACTTGACCGATCTTGGCGGCGGGCGTGAGGGGCTCCGCGGCTATGCGGTTGATGCGCGTGAACAGGCTCTCCTCGATGAACTCAAAGAGTGCCTCGAACATGCGCGCCTTGCTCGGAAAATGCCGATAGAGGGCCGCCTCCGACACACCGACCGCCGAGGCCAAATGCGCGGTCGTGATCGATGCCCCTGGCACCTCTTCGAGGAGGCGGGCCAGGGTCTCCAGAATTTCCTGGCGACGCTCGCCGCGGCGCGGGCGCGCCACCGTCAGGCCTCGCGCGCCGCATGCACGATGCGGCCCGTCGCGTCCCATCGCACGCGGAATCGTCCCCAGCAGGGCACCCGCCCGGCCACACAGCCTGCGCCCTCGACCAGTATCTCCTCGAAAGACACCGAGCACACGGCGTCCTCGGACCCGTATTCCAGGACCTCGACTGCAAGACTGTCGTTATCGGGCCAGCCGTTTTGCGAACACAGCGCGGCTAGCATGGGCGTGGCGGCAAAATACCGCTCGATCGCCGACTTATCCATCTCCCTCTCCCTTGTCAGGCGTGGATCAAGGTGCCAACGCCATCGTCCGTCAGGACCTCAAGCAACACCGCGTGTTCCACGCGCCCATCCACTATGTGCGCCGAGCCCACTCCGGCGGCAACCGCATCCAGGGCGCAGCGAACCTTCGGCAGCATGCCCCCATGGATCACCCCCTCGGCGATCAATCGCTCGGTGGAAGCCGCATCCACGCGCGTCATGAGCTGGCCGTCGGCCCCGAGAACTCCCGCCGTGTTGGTCAACAACAGCAGCTTCTCGGCACGCAAGGTCCCAGCTAGGTAGCCCGCAACGAGATCGGCATTGATATTATAGGTCGCTCCGTCGTCGCCGATGCCGATCGGCGCGATCACTGGGATGAAATCCCCGGTATCGAGCAGGCTTACGAGCTCCGCGTCGATGCCCGTAACCTCGCCGACATGTCCTATATCTATGATTTCACTTGGTAATCCATCGGCCGCCGCGGGGCGCAAGGAGAGCTTACGGGCCCTGATCATAGCCCCGTCCTTGCCGGACAGACCCACCGCCTTGCCACCATGGCGGTTAATCAGATGCACGATCTCCTTATTGACGAGCCCCCCTAGGACCATTTCGACCACATCCATAGTCTCCTGGTCCGTGACCCGCATTCCCTGTATGAACCGACTCTCCTTACCGATACGTGCCAGCAGCTGGCCTATCTGGGGACCGCCCCCATGAACCACGACCGGATTCATGCCAACCAGCTTCATAAGCACGATGTCGCGCGCAAAACCGTCCTTCAGTACCGGGTCCACCATAGCGTTGCCCCCGTATTTGATAACGAAGGTCTTGCCTTGGAATTTGCGGATATAGGGGAGCGCCTCGATCAAGAGGCCGATGGACGAAGACGAGGGCACGGGGATTCTCCGGCATAAGTGCGGCACAAGGTACCCGATTTCAGGCGCCCTGTCAGCCGCGGCCCGCCGCTCGCGTGAAGAGAGCCGCGTCCGGCCCTCTTCGCCCCCAAAACAACAGGGGCCCCCGCAGGGGCCCCCAAACGCGGCGCCTAAATCAGGCCACGCTGATCTTCTTTGGCTTCACCTCTTCGGCCTTTGGGAGCACAAGCTCGAGGACGCCGTCTTTGTAGTTCGCCGTCACCTTCTTCTCGTCGATGTGTGACCCAAGACGCACGCTACGCGACAACTTCCCATAGCAGCGCTCCTCGCGGATCACGCGATCGCCCGACTTCTCCTCGTGCTGACGTCGGACCTCACCGCATATCGTCAATACGCCCTCAGCCAGCGTGATATCGATATCTTCGCGACTTACACCCGGCATATCCATGCGGATGAGATATTCATTCTCGCGCTCGGTCACATCCATAGCCGGCACCACGCCGGTCGCCCCACCTTCGGTCCTGCGACGCAGCGGACGGAAGAAGCCCTCGAGCAGATTGTCGAGTTCATCGTTGACAAGCGTCCAACCCGAGTTGGTCGGGCTCTGCATCAAAGCTGCCATGATAACCACCTCCTCATGTTAACGGTTTCCGGGAAAGCTCTCCCGGCGACGGCCTTTATTTGGGTACGCGCGGCCACGATTTCAAGGCCCTCACTTCCTGATGTGCAAAGCGGTTGCCTTCGCCGTCCCATGCGCCCATGTCTCTAACGCCGCCGTCGAGGCACGCGCGAAACGCATCCTGGCAGGCGCGCTCGGGGTGGCCTTCTGGCTCGGCTGCGAGACCCCTCTCACGCCTAGCAGGCGCCCTTTGGTGCCCTGGATTCAGGCCTCGCGTCTTTTGATTTTTTTACCGGCCGATTGTCCGCATTAATGAGGCTTTTCCATTATATTTTTAAGTACTGCACCACGAGGCGCGCCATGAGCACCCCCTGGCCTGGAATTTTTATGTGGCCTTTCACTGACATAACGCAATGTATTCTTCACGTACTCGTGTTTCTATACAATTGGCCCGCTTCTGTGCCAACTCCTTCATAGACGATTCTTATCGCCTCGCATAAGGGCTCGTTGATTCCCACTGCGAAGTGCGCCCCGGGCACGCGCTTGCGGCAGCGCCCCTCGCAACCTATAGTCCTAAGCCCTGGGCACGCGCCCCTTTCAGTTCTTTCGGGACTGCGTGCTTTTTCGGAGTCGTGGATATATCGAAGGACCATCTCACTCGATCCTGGGCGTCCCGGATCTCGCCCAATCGCCCGCGGAGGAACGCCATGCTCGTCAAAGATGTCATGACCACGAAAATCAAGACGGTGGGCCCGGACAGCGCACTGCGCGATGTCGCCACCCTGCTCGGCTTCTATCACATAAGCGGACTACCCGTCGTGACGGACGGTAGCACGATCGTCGGTGTCATCTCCGAGAAAGACGTGCTGCGGGCCATGTACCCGAAGATCAACGATGCCATACGGCTCATGGCGTCCGTACAGTTCGACGATTTGGACCGCGAGTTTCATGACGTCTTGGACGAGCGAGTCGCGGAGTTCATGACGCCCGATGTCCTGACAGTGGGGCCGAACGACGAAATACTGCGCGCCGCGGCACTCATGATCGCCCATAGGATTCGCCGCATCCCGGTGGCCACCGACGGCAAGCTCGTGGGCATGCTCAGCATAGGCGATGTCCACAAGGCGGTCTTGAAGGAGACCTTCGACCGCAAACTCGACCGGGGTGGTGATAGGTCTGACTTGAAGCCGCGCGTCTAGGAAAGGGGCAAACGGCTAGGACGGGAGCACAAAGACACGAGGGGGTGAGATGAGCAAGGCAGCGGACGACCAGGCGGTCGAGTATGTCGTGAACCTCAAGGGACTGACGAGCGCCGAAGCGGCGCAGCTATTGGCCGAACACGGGCCCAACGTGATCGCCGAGGACAAGCCCAATCCGCTGCGATTATTCTTCAAGAAGCTGTGGGGGCCTGTGCCATGGATGCTCGAGGTAACACTGGCGCTCGAGCTCATCATGGGCAATCGCATAGAGGCCCTGATCATCGGGTTTCTGCTGGTATTTAACGCCTTTTTGGGTTTTCTGCATCAACAAAAGGCGCAGAATGCCCTGAACATGCTAAGGACACGCCTGCAGATCAAAGCGCGTGTCTTGCGCGACGGCACCTGGCAAGTGCTCGCATCCTCGGAACTCGTGCCTGGCGACTATGTGCACTTGCGGGTAGGTGACTTCGCACCCGCAGACCTCGTGATATCCGAAGGGCAGGTCCTGATCGACCAGTCGGCCTTGACGGGGGAGTCGGTGCCGGTGGAGCGCGAACCGGGGGAGAGCGTGTATTCGGGCTCGGTGCTGCGTCGCGGCGAGGCGAGCGGGACCGTGACGGCGACCGGAAGCCAGAGCTTCTTCGGCAAGACCGCGGAATTGATGCGTGGTGCTGGCAGCCGCGGGCACGCCGAGGCCCTCGTCATGTCCATAATGCGCTACCTGCTGCTTATGGACGGTGCCCTGGTGGTCGCGATCCTGATCTACGCGGGACTTACCGGGCTTTCACTTCTGAAGGTCATGCCCTTCGCGCTCATCCTGCTCGTCGCCTCGGTGCCGGTGGCGCTCACCGCGACCTTCACTTTGACAAGCGCCGTGGCCTCCCTCGACCTTTCGAGCAAAGGCGTACTCCTCACGCGCCTTGCCGCCATCGAGGAATCGGCGGCCATGAATGAACTTTGCAGCGACAAGACAGGCACCCTGACGCTCAATGAACTCACGCTCTCGGGAATGCAGGCCGCAGATGGCGTGGATGACGGGGACCTACTACTCATGGGGGCACTCGCAAGCGACGAGCGCACGCAAGATCCTCTGGATACAGCCATCCTTGCACGCCTCCGCGAAAGCGGGAACGCGGCTCCCGAAAAAACCGGCTTCACGCCGTTCGATCCCGCCACCAAGCGCTCCGAGGCCACCTTCATGCGCGACGGCGTCGTGTGGCGGGCGATCAAGGGCGCCCCGCACGTGGTCGCGACGCTAGCCGGTGTCGAGGGTACATTTTGGGAAGGCGCAATCAGTGACCTGGCGGCCAGCGGCGCCCGCGTCCTCGGGGTGGCCGCCGGGCCGGACGGCGCCGTGCCCGCTTTCAAGGGCCTGATCGCGCTTGCCGATCCGCCACGCCCGGAGGCGCGCGCCATCATCGCCGAACTGAAGAAGCTCGGCGTACGGGTACGTATGGTGACAGGCGACAGCATGGCCACAGCGCGCGTGGTGGCCGCCGAGCTTGGGATGGAGGGCGCCGTCATAGGCGGCCGCGAAGAAATCGCGAAGGGCGAGATCTGCGACATCTACGCAGGAGTCTACCCGGAAGACAAATTCCACTTGGTGCAGACCTTCCAGAACATCGGACACACAGTCGGCATGACCGGCGACGGGGTCAATGATGCCCCGGCCCTGAAACAGGCGGAAGTCGGGATCGCGGTCTCGACCGCCACCGACGTCGCCAAGGCGGCGGCCAGCATGGTCCTTACGGACTCGGGGCTGAAAGGCGTAGTGGAGGCCGTCAAGACGGGGCGCCGCGTCTATCAGAGGCTCTTGACCTATACGCTGAACAAGATCGTGAAGACTATCCAGGTGGCGGTGTTCCTGAGCCTCGGACTCATCATATTCCGGCACTTCGTCGTGACGCCGCTGCTCGTGCTGCTGCTGCTCTTTGCCAACGACTTCGTGACGATGTCGATCGCCAACGACAATGTGCGGATATCCCCGGAACCAGACGTCTGGAATGTGCGGATGCTCATCAAGACCTCGCTCATCATTGCTGCCGCCTGGCTCGCCTACATCTTCGCCGTATTTGGCGTTGGCAAGGACGTCTTGGGTCTGCCGATCCCGGAACTGCGCACCTTGAGCTTCCTCGGTCTCGTGTACTCGGGTCTATCCAACGTCCTGCTCGTGCGCGAGCGCTCCTATATGTGGTCTTCGCGCCCCGGCGGCTATCTGATGCTCGCGATCGCAAGTGACATCGTCATGGTGTCCCTGCTCGCGCATTTTGGGGTCTTCGGGATGGCTAAAGTCGCGTGGTCCGATATCGGCCTATTGCTTGCCTTCACGGTCGTCTACGTGCTGCTGCTCGACCTCGTAAAGGTGCCTTTGCTGAAGGCGCCGCAGACGCCGAACGAGACCGCCGCCTCGTAAAGTGCCTGCGACCCAAGCCCGGCATCGCTGCGGCAACGCGGCGATGCCGGTCTCACAGAATGTAACGGGCCAGATCCTCGTTACCGGCGAGCGCCGCGAGATGCAGGTCGACATAGGCGGCGTCGATCGCGACCGCGGTTCCGCTCTTGTCGGGAGCCTCATAGGAGACGGTCTCCAAAAGCCGCTCCATGAGGGTATGGAGGCGCCGAGCGCCGATATTCTCGGTACGCTCATTCACGTGGAAGGCGAGTTCGGCGATCCTGCGGATGCCGTCCGGCCTAAAATCGAGCGTAAGGCCTTCGGTGCCAAGCAAGGCCGCATATTGCTCGGTGAGCGACGCGTGGGTCTCTTTCAGGATGCGCTCGAAGTCATCGGCGGTCAGGGCGTCAAGCTCCACACGAATCGGGAGCCGGCCCTGCAATTCCGGTATGAGATCAGACGGGCGCGCGACATGGAAGGCCCCCGAAGCGATGAACAGGATATGGTCCGTGCGCACCATGCCGTACTTCGTGGACACCGTGGATCCCTCGATGAGCGGCAGGAGATCCCGCTGAACCCCTTCCCGCGAGACTTGCGCCCCCTGGGTCTCCGCACGCCCCACGATCTTGTCGATCTCGTCTATGAAGACGATGCCGTGCTGCTCGACCAGATCCACTGCCCGGGCCTTCATGTCGTCTTCATTGACAAGCCGCGCTGCCTCCTCCTCGGTCAAGAGTTTCATGGCCTCGCGGACCTTGAGGCGGCGCATCTTGGTCTGCCTTGTACCGAGGTTCTGGAACATCCCCTGGAGCTGGCTCGTCATCTCCTCCATGCCCGGGGGCGCGAAGATCTCTACGCCGGAGGGTGCGGCACGCAGCTCTATCTCGATCTCGGTGTCATCGAGTTCGCCGGCGCGCAGCCGCGCCCGGAAGCGCTGACGTGCGGCACCGCCATCATGCTCGGTGCGGGTGAGCGAGTAGGCGTTCTCGCGCGTAGGTGGGATGAGGGCGTCCAAGACCCGCTCCTCGGCCGCATCTTCGGCCTTGGCGCGGACCCGCTCGACCTCCAGCGACCGCATCATTTTGACTGCGATCTCCACCAGATCGCGCACGATCGAATCGACATCGCGCCCAACATAGCCCACCTCGGTGAACTTGGTGGCCTCCACCTTCAGAAAAGGCGCGTGGGCTAGCCGCGCGAGCCTACGCGCGATCTCGGTCTTGCCACAACCGGTCGGACCGATCATGAGGATGTTCTTTGGGGTGATCTCCATGCGCAGATCCGCATCCTGCACCTGCGCGCGCCGCCAACGATTACGCAGCGCGATGGCTACCGCCCTCTTGGCCGCCCCTTGACCGACGATGTGGCGGTCGAGTTCCTGGACGATTTCGCGTGGCGTCATCTCCGACATCAGGCCCGCCCCAGTTCTTCGATCGTTAGATTGTGATTCGTGTAAAGACAGATGTCTCCGGCGATATGCAGCGCGCGTTCGACGATGTCGCGCGCCGGGAGATCAGTGTGGGCCAGCAGGGCACGGGCAGCGGCCTGCGCGTAGGGACCGCCCGAGCCGATGGCGATGAGCCCGTCCTCGGGCTCTATGACGTCGCCATTGCCGGTCAAGATAAGCGATGTGTTCTTATCGGCAACCGCGAGCAGCGCCTCCAGGCGGCGCAGCAGCCGGTCGGTCCGCCAATCCTTGGCAAGTTCGACGGCCGAGCGGGTCAAATGGCCCTGATGTTGCTCAAGTTTGGCCTCGAAACGCTCGAACAGCGTGAAGGCGTCAGCGGTCCCCCCGGCGAATCCGGCCACAATCGAATCCCGATACAGCCTGCGCACCTTGCGCGCATTGGCCTTCATGATGGTGTGACCCACCGTGACTTGGCCGTCGCCGCCGATCACAACGCGTCCGTCGCGGCGCACCGACAGGATAGTCGTGCCGTGAAATTGTTCCAACGTTACCTCCCACCTTAAGGCCGATACCTCCATGTGGAGGCGCGCCCCGTTAAAGGCAAGAGGCGCTCAGCGATAAAGGAAGCGATTATCCATGGCCCGGCGGCCCTCGTTCTGGCGCCGGCCACCCCGATCGGGCTCCCAGCGGATCACGGCGCGCCGATCGCCTTGCCGGCGCCGCACGGAACGTCTGCGATCCGGCCCACAGTAGTTGGTGGCGCGCACCAAGCGCGGCGTCTCGCCATCTCTTCCCGTCATAAGCCTTCCCCCTCCCCAGGTAGTCATAATGACAGGACACGCTAGCACAAGCGCTAGGCCCGCTTCAACGCGCCTTCTTCCGGGACCTGGGGTGGGCCGCATCGTAGACACGGGCCAATTGCTGGTAATCGAGATGGGTGTAGATCTGGGTGGTGCTCAAGTGCGCGTGCCCGAGGAGTTCCTGCACAGCCCGCAAATCCTGGCTCGATTGCAGGATATGGCTCGCAAACGAATGGCGCAGCATATGCGGATGAAGGGGGATCGCAAGACCGCGGGAGCGGGCAAAGAGCGCAAGCCGCTTTTGAATCGTACGCGCGCAAAGCGGGCGGCCGCTTTGCCCCGGGAACAGGGGCCCCAAAGGGTCGGCCCCCGGCCGCAGCGGCAGCCACACCCTAAGGGCGGCCTGGGCGGCGCGTCCCATGGGCACAAGGCGCTCGCGCCGCCCCTTGCCCGTGACCCGCACGAGACCCTGCGCAAAATCGAGGTCGGTGAGGCGCAGTCCCACGAGCTCGGACAGGCGCAGGCCGGCGCCATAGAGGAGCTCGACCATGGCCATGTCGCGGGTCTCGAGATCCCCCACGGGGGTCTGGGCCAGAAGGCCCTGGAGGGCGTCCACCGTCAGATCCTGCGGTAGGGAGCGGGGGGTATGGGGTGCCTTGACCCCGCGAAACGGATTGGCATGTAAACCCAGTTCGCGATAGAGGGTGCGGGCCGCCGACAAGGCGCGCGCTATGCTGCGGCCACCCAAACCCGCGCGGCTTGAGGTCGCGACGAAGCGTCGCGCGGCCTCGACGGTCAGGTCCCCCGGGCCTTCGCAGCCTTGCGTCTGCGCAAAACGGGCGAGCGCATCGAGATCACGGGCGTAAGCGGCCAGCGTACGGTCCGAATACCGCCGCTCGTAGGCCAGCCGCTCGAGGCAGCGCGATATCGCCTCGGCCCAGCTGTCCGCCATCAGGTGCGATCCAACTGTCGGGCCACGGCGCGCATCACGAGCTCACCGAGTCGGCCCAGGTACGTCGTCCCCACGCCCGCCGGGAAACGCTCGCGGTCATGACTCCCGAAAAGCATAAGCCCGGAACGCACTGGGTCGCGCAAAGGCACGAGCGCCACCGACCCGATCCGCGCCTCATCGGGCCCCAAAAGGCCGCGCACTTCGGCCAGAATCGCCTTGGGCCCGCACAAGGGCCGCTCGCGGGACAAAACCAGGGCACGCCGCAGTCGGCCATCATCGGGTGCCACAAACTCCGGCCGTCCGCCCAAGGGGCCGCCATCCACCCCCAAAAGGATCGTCACGGCATCGAGCTTCAGTTGGTTGCGCCCCAGGTCATAGACGCTACCGAATACGTCGTCCAGGGAGGCGGCGTCGATCAAGGCGACGGCAAGCTTATGTAACCTCTCGGCGAGCGCCTCATTCTCCCGGGCCGCGGCCAGGAAACCCTGGCGCTCGCGATCCCGGCCGGCGAGGCGCTCGCGCAACACCGCAGCCTGACGCTCCAGCAGCGAAACCGCCTGCCCGCGGCCCTTGTGCGGGATGCGCAGGACCTCCAGGAGATCCTCGTGACGCTCAAAATAACTCGGGTTGTCACGCAGATAGCGCGCCACCCCCTCTTCCCACGACAGTTCTTCACTCGACTGTTTCACGGCCTCACCCCTGCTCGCTCAACCGCCCCTCATACACACGCTCGGCCGGGCCGCGCATCCATATAGGCCCTGCGCCGTCGTAGCGGACGGCGAGTCTTCCCCCGCGCAAATGGACCTCGACGTCATCGTCCAGCAAGCCCTGTTCACGTCCCGCTACCACCGCCGCGCAGGCCCCCGATCCGCACGCGAGCGTCTCGCCTGCACCGCGCTCATAGACGCGCAGTCGTATGGTGCGCCGATCAAGGATTTGCATAAAGCCCACGTTCACACCCTCCGGGAAGCGGGCATGACGCTCGATCAAGGGACCAAGGGCGGCCACCGGGGCGCGCTCGACATCCTCCACCACCTGCACGGCATGGGGATTGCCGAGCGACAGCACAGCCACCTCCACCGCGCGCCCCCCCACGTCCAGGGTGTACAGACGCTCCGCGCGCTCGGCTACAAACGGCACGACCGCCGGGTCCCAGCGCGGAAAACCCATGTTCACGACCACATCCCCATCGCCCTGGACGGCGAGGGTGATGATGCCACCTGCCGTGCGCACGGTGAGGGTCTCTTTGGCGCTCAGACCCTCATCGCGCACATAGCGCGCGAAGCACCGCGCCCCATTTCCGCACTGCTGCACCTCGCCGCCATCGGCGTTGAAGATGCGATATCCGAAATCGACGCCCGGCTCGCTGCTCGGCAAGACCACGAGGACCTGATCACAGCCGACCCCGAAATGGCGGTCAGCGATCCGGCGGATGCGCTCGGGCGCGAGGTCGGGAGTGCCGGTCACCGCATCCAGAACAACGAAATCGTTGCCCAGGCCATGCATCTTGACGAAGCGCTGCCCGGCGGCCGCGCCCTTCATGACCACTGCGCCTTACGCACTATGCGCTCGCCGCGCATGAGGTCCTCATAGGTCTCGCGCTCACGCACGACATGAAAATGCGCGCCGTCGACGAGCACCTCGGCGGGGCGCGGGCGGGCGTTGTACTGGCTACTCATAGTGAAACCATAGGCCCCGGCCTCGGCAATCGCCAGGATGTCACCGGGCTCTATCGCGAGAGACCGGCCCCGCCCCAAGACATCGGCGCTTTCACATACGGGCCCCACGACGTCATATTCGCGTACGGGGCCCGGGCGCCTGCGCGCAGGGATCACGTTGTGCCAGGCCCCGTAGAGCGCTGGCCGTATCAAGTCGTTCATGCCGGCATCGACGATGGCGAAGCGCTTGCTCTCGGTGTCTTTGATATATTCGACACGGGTTGCAAGCAGCCCCGCGGCCGCCACCAGCGCCCGCCCAGGCTCCAGGACGAGCTCCACGTCCTCGAGCCCGTGCGATGCAAGCCGCTCCAGGACCAGCGCGACATAGGCCGGGATCGTGGGCGGACGCTCATCGCGGTAGCGTATTCCAAGCCCCCCGCCGACATCGATATGAGATAGCGCAAGGCCGGCGCGCCGCCAACGCACAACCTCTGGCAATACGCGGTCCAAGGCGTCGGCAAAGGGCCGCAAATCGGTCAATTGCGAACCGATGTGGCAGTCGACACCGATAAAGGCGAGATGAGGGTATTCGTGCGCGCGCGCATAGCAGGCCGCGGCCTCGGCAAGCGGTATGCCGAACTTGTTTTCCTTGAGCCCGGTGGCGATATAGGGGTGGGTCTTGGCGTCAACGTCCGGATTTACGCGCAAGGACACCGGCGCCCGCACCTCGAGCGCCGCCGCCACTTGGTCGAGCCGGGCAAGCTCGGCCGCGGACTCGACATTGAAACAGCGGATCCCGACCTGGAGCGCGCGACGCATCTCGGCCTCGGTCTTGCCGACTCCCGAAAAAACGATGCGCGCCGGATCGCCACCGGCCGCCAAGACCCGCTCGAGCTCCCCCTGCGAGACAATATCGAAGCCCGCCCCGAGATCCGCCAAGGTCGCAAGCAGAGCCAGATTGCCGTTGGCCTTCACGGCATAACAGACGAGGCTCGACCGGTCCCCGAGGGCGTTGGCGAACGCCCGGTAGGCGTCGACCAGGGTCCGGCGACTGTAAACGTAGCAGGGGGATCCGACCACACTCACAACCTCGGCGAGCGCCACATCCTCGACGAAGAGCAGATCGTCCCGATAATCAAAAGCGTTCACGACTGCGGCCCCGCACCATGATGCACGGCCGGGGGCGCGGCGGGCTTTGCGGGCGGCAGGTAGAGCGGACCCGTTTTGCCGCACGCAGCAAGCGCCAGAACGGCCATGAAAACGAGGGCCCGCGCTATCACGAAAGCTGTAACACCACTTGTTGCGTCGCCCATTCGCGCGTCATATCCGCCAAAGTGAGAACACCGGAACAGGGAAAGGCGCCCGGCTCCCCGCCGCCCGCCATCCACTTGCGTACGAGCGCCACAGCCGGCGAGCACAAGGTCGAAAGCCCGTCCTCGCAGACCACAAGAGCGGCGCTGCGTATAAAGGGCCCGCCGCCCCGCTGGCCGCGCAAGACGACGCGCAATCCAAATGCCGCCTTACCGAAGCGCCGCAGCCCCTTTTGCACCGCGTACAGGCCTTTGGCGTACCGCGCCGGGTCGGCGATCACGCCCAACCGGCTCAAGGAACCGAGCCAGGCGTGCGCGCGATTCAAGACCGCAAGCTCAAGCCCGGTACGATACGTGACCCCGGCGCCGTAGCGCCTGCCCAGGATCTCGATCTCGGGGGCATCGGCCACATAGAGGCGGCGGCGGCCGAACGGTTCCGGGAGGGCCACGGTGCGGCCTCTCGTGTAACCCGGCACCTCTTGCCACGCACCCCCCTCAAAAATTCGCGCCCGGCGCGCCTGCGCCGCAAGCAGCGCCTGCACGCTCGCAAGCCCCCGCGGATTGCGATTGCCGGACAGGGTCGCGATCTCGATGTCCGCGATCGTATCGAATCCAGGGGCGATGGCGGCGGCTAGTATCGAGGAAAAAGCAAGGCCCGATCCCGCCCCCGAAACCACCGACACCTGGCCCTCGACCGCGCGCCCCGAAAGGCCCTGGATACCCAGTATATAGGAGGTCTCGTCGGCCATGTCGACATAATGCACGCCCCGCCGCGCGCAGCGCTCGGCCACCACGTAATCATGGGGACGGAACGGCCCGCAGGTGTTTACAACGGCGAAGACGCCGTCCAAGGCGGCATTCAAAGAAGCCTGCCTTTGGATGTCGACCGTCACGAACGGGATACCGAGCGTGGCTGACAAGGCCTGACCACGCGCGGCGTCGCGGCCGCCGATGACACACTCGGCTCCCGGCTCTTGCATGAGGATCTCGGCAATCCGGCGCCCACAGGTGCCATAGCCGCCCAGAATAAGGATCTTTTTTATCATGCTGCCAAGAATAGAGGGTAAGGTGGGCCCGACTCAAGGGCGCGAACGGGTGGGCCCCAGGACGCTTCCAGGGGTCGTTTCCGGGCACCGGGCCCTTCGCCATCTGGCTGTTTGGCGCAAGGCCCGCTACCATGCACCGGGCATGCCCGCCATGATCCGCGCCCTCCCCATCGCAAAGGGAGGGGCACAAGACGAACGGCGCACGATGGACGACGAAGGAGCCGCGAATGCTGGATGACCATGAGTACGAGGCACGGGTGCGGGCGACGCTTGCGCACATCGAACAGGCGATCGAGACCCACGCCCCGGATATCGATTTTGAGACCGAAGGCGAGATCCTGACGCTCGAATTCCCAGACGGCTCGCATATCGTGATCAATAAACAACGACCGCTCAAACAGATCTGGCTTGCAGCCCGCGCCGGAGGCTTTCACTACGACTACGATGCCGCCACCGACCACTGGGTACGCAACAGCGACCACGAGCTCCTGGCCGACCTCGAAGTCTTTGCAAGCCAGCAGCTGAAAAAGCCCGTACAGCTCCGCTAGATCACTCCCAGGTCTCCCCGGAGTGGTGGGTGAATACCCCGCGCTCCTTGCACTTTGGGCAGGCGACGGACGCGATATCGTCGGCCAGAAGCGCGATATCGTCGTGGTAACAGAGACTGCAGCGCGCCACGCCGTCCTCGTCGACCCAGGTGCTGCCGACTGAATGGCAGTTGTCGCACTGAAACAGGCGCAACATGGGCCAAGGCCTGCGACCGCGCCCGACACCCAAATCCCGCTCCTCGTAACGGCACGCGCGACACACGAAATCCACTTTATGTCCCACGGCCTACTCCGGAAAGATCAGGGCCGCGACATCGCGGTAATGTTTGACATAGTGCATCACAAGCCCGCTGCGCACATTGTCCGGCAGCTCCTCGAAATCGTTGCGATTGGCCTCGGGGATGATGATCTCCGAGATCTTCACGCGCCGCGCGGCGATGATCTTCTCGCGTATGCCGCCCACCGGGAGCACGTAGCCCGTGAGCGTAAGTTCGCCCGTCATCGCGAGCGGCCGGACGAGGCGCTTGCCACGAGCCAGCGATAGGAGCGCGCTTGCGATCGTGATGCCAGCGCTTGGCCCATCCTTGGGGATGGCGCCGGCCGGCACGTGCAGATGCAAGGAGGCCTTGTCGAAAAAATCCTCGGGGCAGTGGTATTGTTTGCAGTGCGAGGAGATATAGCTGTAGGCGATCTCCGCCGATTCGCGCATCACCTCACCCAACTGCCCTGTGATCTTGATCCCGCGGTTGGCGCGATGCACGCGCGTGACCTCGATGTCGAGGATGGCGCCGCCCATCGGAGTCCAAGCCAGGCCCGTTACGACGCCCACACCGCGCAAGGGCTTGATCGGCTGGAAGACGGGCCGATCAAGGTATTCCTCCAGGTTGCGCGCGCTCACCTTGATCGGCGGCTCCTTGCCGTTGATCATGGCGACCACCGCCTTGCGGGCAATCGAACCCAACTTCTTTTCGAGGTTGCGGACACCGGCCTCGCGCGCGTAGCCCTCGATGATCTCGCGTATGGCCTGATCCTCGATACGCAACTGTCCGCGTTTCAGACCCACCTTGTCCATCTGCTTGGGCAGGAGATGATGCTTGGCGATCGCCATCTTCTCGCTCGTGATATAGCCCGCGAGCCGTATGACCTCCATGCGATCGAGGAGCGGCCGCGGTATGGTGTCGAGCTGATTGGCCGTGCAGATGAACAGTACCTTGGAGAAATCGAAGCGCAGATCGAGATAATGATCCAGGAAATCCACGTTCTGTTCGGGATCCAAGACCTCGAGCAGCGCCGACGCTGGGTTCCCCTGGTAGGATGAACCGATCTTGTCGATCTCATCCAACATGATGATCGGATTCGCCACCCCGACCTCGCGGATCGCCTGGATGAACTTGCCCGGCATCGCGCCGACGTAAGTGCGGCGGTGACCCTTGATCTCGGCCTCGTCGCGCATACCCCCCACAGAGAACCGATAAAAAGTGCGCCCGAGTGAGGCGGCGATAGAACGGCCGATGGAGGTCTTGCCCACCCCGGGCGGCCCCACGAGCAGCAGGATGGAGCCCGCCACCTCACCCTTCATCGCTCCGACCGCCAGAAACTCGATGATCCGGTCCTTGACGTCTTCAAGACCGTCATGGTCCCGATCCAGAACCTGGCGGGCCTGTTTCAGGTCGATCTTGTCGCTGGAATAACGCCCCCACGGCAACGTCGTCAACCACTCAAGGTAATTGCGCGTGACCGCGTACTCGGGCGAACCCGTCTCGAGGATCGCCATCTTTTGCAGCTCCTCCCCGACACGCTTTTGCGCAGCCGCAGGAAGGGTGACTGTCGTGAGCCGCTCGCGGAAGGCCTCGATCTCAGCCGTGCGATCATCCTTGGCGATGCCAAGCTCCTTCTGGATGGCCTTCAGCTGCTCGCGCAGGAAGAACTGACGCTGCTGCTCATTGATCTTTTCCTCGACCCGCTCGCTGATGCGCGCCTGGATCTTGGCGAGATCGAGCTCCTTGCGGAGAAGAAAAAGCACCTTCTCGAGCCGCGGCTCGAGATCGACCGTACGCAGGACGTCTTGCAGCTCTTCCTTGTTCGCGGTTGTGAGGCTGGCTGCGAAATCGCCCAAGCGCGAAGGCTGGTCGGGCCCAAAGCGCGTGAGAAAGAATTTGAGCTCCTCCCCGTACAAGGGATTCAACGGCAAGAGCTCCTTGATGGTGTTGATGATCGCCACCGAATAGGCCTTGATGTCCGCGCCCTCGACGGCCTCGGGCTCCGCAAAATAACGTGCGCGCACCGCGAAAGGGCGCTCGTCCGAGACCCATTGATCAATGTGAAAGCGCTGCAGGCCCTCCACGAATACCTGGAGCTTGTCCTCGTTGTGCGCCACTTTATGAATACGGCAGACGGTCCCCGTATCGTAGAAATCTCCCTTCACGACATCCGTCGCCTGATCCTTGCGGATCAAGACCAGTCCCACGACCTTATGCGGATTCTCGGTCGCGGCGGCGATCGTGGAGCTCCAGGGGTCGCGGTCCAAAACCAAGGGGATGGCCTGAGCCGGGAAGAAGGGGCGATTGGTTATGGGCACAACGGCCAGGGTCGTGGGCAGCACATCGCCTGCCCGCGCCAGGGTACCTGGCGCGGGCGTCGATTCGGGATCGCTCATGGTCATTGATTATCGTTCGCCGTTTTTTGAGGGGCTGAGCCCCTCTTATGGGGCCGCCCAGGCTTGGTTCAAGGTCCAGCCATTGTGCCAGAACGCCGCGGCGCCGGTACGCAGCCATGGTCGCACGGGCAAGGTCGGTCTCTGGCCAAGACCCAAGCGCGGTCTTATGATACTCCCCTAGGTCCATTACGATGGGACAGAGAGGCCGACACGGATGAAAGCCTTCGCGGTACTCGGAAGTTTGCTCTTGCTCGCCGGGTGCGCGACACCCGTACCGAGATCCTTGCGCGCGCCCAACATTGCGCCCGTGAGCGTCGCGGCGGCGCGCGCTCATACGGCGCCGCTCGGTGTACGCGTGCGCTGGGGCGGCGTCATAAGCCGGGTGATCAATAGCCCCCACACCACCTGGATGCAGGTCGTGAGCCGACCCTTGCGCCACGATGGCAGGCCCCGGCGGGTACGCTTCAGTGGGGGGCGTTTCATGGCGCGGATTCCGGGTTTCCTCGACCCCGCCGTCTATGCGGTCGGCCGCAAGGTGACCGTGCTCGGAACCTTCTCCGGCTACCAGAAAGACCCCATCGGACGCTATTTGTACGACTTTCCGGTGGTCCAGACGACCGCCGTCCACCTCTGGCGCCCGCGCCCGCGATACTCGCGCTATTACTATGCCAGCCCCTGGCCCTGGGGATGGGGCGTAGATTTTGGCCCGGATTTCGACGGGGGCTGGCACGAGGAGGACGAGGGCCCAGGTTACTGGCCATAGAGAGATCCAAGGAGGGCTAGCATGGCTATAACCAAGACCCGAGCGACGCGCACCGCGGCCGGCCTGCTCGCTCTCAGTCTCGCCGGCTGCGCCGTGCATCCGCGGCCCGCGGCCACTCACATCGATCGCCACATGGACCTGCGCGCGGTTCTCGCCCACCCCCAGCGCACGCGCGGGGCGCGGGTGCGCTGGGGCGGCGTCGTGATACGGGACAATGTGGGGCCCGTACACAGCACGCTCACCGTGCTTGCCTATCCCTTGAGGGCAAATGGCCGGCCACGGCTTGGCGCCATGCCGGAGGGACGCTTCCAGGCCGTCGCCCCCGGCTACCTTGACCCCATGCTCTTTGCGCGCGGCCGGCTCGTGACGGTCGTGGGGACCGTGATCGGTACCCGTCCCGGCTTGATCGGCCAGGCGCACTACCTCTACCCGCGGATCCAATTGCTCGCAAGTCATGTCTGGCACGCCTACCGACCGCGACGCCGGCGCTGGAACTTCGGCTTCGGGATCGGGATCGGCCTCTAGCGTTGAATTCCGCCCATGGACGGTTGCCTCGTGGGGCTCAGATCCCCGCCCCGCGCGTGTGCGCCAGATAACCAGTGGTGTCTTTTTGTGGTAGGCGCCGGTGCAGACGCGCATAGCCTTTGCCAGACCCTCGAAGCGGCGCAAGCCGGCGTTGTTCAGATCTGTTCCGCTGGAAGATGTCAAACCCGATTCCCGCCTTATCACTTGCGCGAGTACGCGCGAAGTGAAAGGTGACGTTCGTTGGGTGACGAGCCAATCCTCGTCCGCGTTGTATGTGTTGTATGTGTTGTATGTGTTGTGGCCCAGCAATACTTGATAAAACTTGATTTCCAGATAGGGCCTGCTAGAATCGCGCTCCCATGCACAAAACCATCAACGAAGCGACCTTGCGCGCCGCCCTGACCGAGCGCGGCTGGACCCAGGCTCAGTTGGCGAAAACTTTGGGGGTCAGCCCCCAGTCGGTCACGAACTGGATGAAGGGCGTGGATTTCCCTCGCCCAGCGTCCCTACTCAAAATGGCGACTACGCTTCAGCGCACATTTGATCAGCTGGTTCAAACCGAAGATGAGGGGAAACCGGTAGTCGCTTTTCGAAAGAAAGGCGGCACAAAGACGACCGCGGCGCATGTCTCGAAGGCCATGGGTATTGGCATGCTGCTGAAACCGCTGGTGCCTTACCTCCCCCAAGTGCAGGTCCTGCGTACGTTGATCACATCGCCATCAACTGACTACGCAAAGCTCCAGACCGCCACGCTCCAAACCCGGAATCGCCTCGGCGTGGGCGATCAAGCGGCACTCGGCTACGAGCACTTGATTAGTGAATTCAAAAATTGTGGCACGGTCCTTGTGCCCGTACTGTGGGGCGCAAAAGGTAATCACGAAAACGCGCTGCACATTCGTCTTCCCCAAGAAGATGTTACGTTCATTTTTCTCAATCTCGACACCCGGCTAGAAGACTTCAAGTTCTGGATGGCGCATGAGCTCGCGCACGTTCTGACGCCCGAGCTTGCCGGCACGGAACAAGGCGAAGACTTCGCGGATGCCTTCGCGGGAGCGCTCTTGTTCCCAAAACCATGTGCCGAACAGGCATACGCTGATATAGCTCGGGCCCGCAGCGCGGGCGGTGCGCTCACCCTTTTCTCGCGTTGGGCTCAAGAACATACGATCTCGGTGAATACCGTCTATCAACAAGTCCGGCGTTTCGCGCTCGCCTCGGGGTTTCCTGGCCCGAAAGTTGACGAGAAGGCGATTCATGCGGTCCGCAATACGGTTTCTGGGCCGCTTATAAGCACGCTCCTATTTGATCCGGCGCCGCCGGGTGCCGATCGCTATATCGCCTCCGCCACACACGCCTTCCAGTCTGATTTTTTCGTAGCGCTGAGGCAGATGATAAAGGAGCAGGGCACCGGGGCCTCTTACATTCAACAGATACTGGAAAGTACCATACAGGACGCGCTCGCCATCCACGGGGCGCTCAATCATTGACGTTGGTTCTCCTCGACACCAACGCATACCTGCGCCTTGCTAGGCGCATAAGACCCCTGCTCGGCACACCATTCGGACGGAAAGGCTATGTTCTCACCATTCTCGAAAAAGTCGAAGACGAGGTGCATCGCAGCCCGCGGCTTCGTTTCCTCTACCCCTGGTTTGACATCACCGAATTCTCCCAAGAGCGCCTTGCAACACGAATACGATTGAGCAACGACGAAAAACGGCGAGTGGGCGCTGCCGCCAGCGTGTTTCTGGCGACTGTCCGTAGCGATGCCGCCGCTTACACCTCACAAGGACGTTCACCGCCTTCACCAACCGATTGCTATATCCTCGCCTTCGGTCAAATTCGCCTTGGAATCGTGGCAACCGATGATTTGGGCATACACCACCTAGCAGCGGAGTTCGACCTTCCTGTATGGCACGGACATCAACTTCTAAAAAAGATGCATAGCGCGAAAGTGATTGACAGCGGACTGGTACGCGCGATCTATGAGTCGCTCGAAAACAATCGGGATCTTCCGGCCAGCTGGCTTCACGTTAAACACACCGCATTCAAAAAGATCTTCGGGGGCACCGGAGTCCCTTAAAGCACACCGGCGCCGCCCTGGCGGAGCGCGGCTGGACCCAGGCTCGGTTGGCGAAGTCTTTGGGGGTGAGCTCCCAGTCCGTCACGCATTGGCTAAAGGGGGTGGATTCCCCTCGCGCCGCGTCCCTGCTCAAAATGGCGACAACACTGCAGCGCCCATTTGATGAGCGGGTTCAAAGCCAAGATGAAGGCAAGCCTGTAGTCGCTTTTCGAAAGAAAGGCGGCGCAATATTTCGCGAAGAAAATAGAGTGAAGTTCGGTTTCAGCCAGAGCCCTATTGGCAATGACCTGCCACGCAGGCATTTTACCCTAGATCCACCTCGACGAAGTGCTCCCGGCGGTCGTCTACGAGCGGAATACGTGTGTCGGGACATTCGGCGCCGTCCACTGTCACGCGGGTGACCTGCGCCGATGGTTCGCCGATGCGCCTGATGGTGATGTGATAGACGGTGTCGCGATAGCGGTAGTGGATTTTGTAGGCATCCCAATCTGCCGGGACGCACGGCGCAATGCGCAGATGGTCCGCTTCCCGCTGCAGGCCCAGCAGGGTTTCCACGATCAGCCGGTACATCCAGCCCGCCGCCCCGGTGTACCAGGTCCAGCCACCCCGGCCGGTGTGTGGCGACACGCCATAGATATCCGCGCACATGACGTAGGGCTCGACCTTGTAACGTTCGATAGCGTCCGCGGAGCTGCCGTGATGGATGGGATTGAGCATGGCAAAGAATTCCCAAGCGCGTTCCGTGTCGCCCAGCATGGCGAACGCCATCGTCGTCCAGATCGCGGCATGGGTATACTGGCCGCCGTTCTCGCGCACGCCGGGTATGTAGCCCTTGATGTAGCCGGGCTCCAGGTCTGATTTGTCGAAGGGCGGGTCGAGCAGCTGGATGATCTGCTGGTCGCGTCGCACTAGGCGCAGGTCCACCGCCGTCACCGCCTGGCGCGCCCGCACCGGATCGCCGCCCTTGGAGATGACCGCCCAGCTCTGACTGATCGAATCGATCTGGCACTCGTCGTTGCTGGACGAGCCCAGAGGCGTGCCGTCATCGAACCAGGCGCGCCGGTACCAGGCGCCGTCCCAGGCATTGTTCTCGATGTTGCCGCGCAACCGCGCCGCCTGATCTCTGCACGCGTCGGCAAAGGCCGTGTCGTCCCGGCTTCGCGCGAGGCTGGCAAACGACTCAAGGTTATCGACCAGGAACCACGCCAGCCACACGCTTTCTCCCTTGCCATCCTTGCCGACCAGATTCATGCCATCGTTCCAGTCGCCACAGCCCATCAGCGGCAATTGATGGGCGCCGAACCGCAAGCCGTGCTTGAGGGCACGCACACAGTGCGCATACAGGCTCGCCGCTTCAGTCGAGCGTTGCGGCTGATCGTAGTAGGCCTCCTCTTCCGGGTACAACTCGCGGCCCTCCAGGAAATGGATTGACTCGTCGAGCACGCCGGTATCCCCGGTCGCTAGCACATAACGACAGGTGGCGTACGGCAGCCACAGATAGTCATCGGAGAAATGGGTGCGCACGCCTTGCCCCTTGGGCGGATGCCACCAATGTTGCACGTCACCCTGGGGGAACTGGCGCCCGGCGCAACGGATCAACTGTTCGCGGGCGAGCCCGGGTGTCGTATGGATCAGCGCCATGGTGTCCTGCAACTGGTCGCGAAAGCCGTAGGCACCGCCGGACTGGTAATAGCCGCTGCGCCCCCACAGTCTGCACGACAGTGTCTGGTACACCAGCCAGCCGTTCGCCAACACGTCCAGCGCGGGATCCGGCGTCTCCACCTGCACCGCGCCCAGGGTGCGATTCCAGTGTTGCCACACCGCCTCCAGCGCCTGCCGGGCGCCCGCCGGTCCACTGAATCGCTGAATGAAATGCTGCGCTTCGTCGATGTCCCGGGCCGCCCCGAACACGAACACGATCTCGCGTTCCTCGCCATCGGCCAGTTCGATGCGGGTCTGCATCGCCGCGCACGGATCCAGGCCGGCGCCCGCCTTGCCCGATAAACGGCTGCGGCGCATGGCCGCCGGGGAGGTCAATGAGCCATTGCGGCCGATGAACTCTTTGCGGTTTCCTGTCAACGTGCGCTCCGGCTCGCTGACCTGCAAAAAGACAACCCGATCCGCGCATTCACGGCCATAAGCATTGCGGGCGAACAACGCACCACTGTGTGAATCTTTCTCGGTAACGATGTGCATCAGATTGGCGTGTCGCCACTCACCGAGCACCAGTTCCCAGTACCCGGTCAGCGACAGGCTGCGTGGGCGCCGCGAATGGTTGCGCAGCTTGACCACCGCGAACTTAACAGGCGCATCCATAGCGACATAGGTGAACAGTTCCGAGGCGATGCCGGCCTCAAAATGCTCGAACACGCTGTAGCCGAAGCCGTGCCGGCACACATAGCCGGAGCGACCACGGGCGGGCAACGGCGTCGGCGACCAGAACGCCCCGGTTGCCTCGTCACGGATGTACAACGCCTCGCCGCTGCTGTCGCCGAGCGGGTCATTGTGCCAGGTCGTGAGCCGGAACTCATGCGCGTTTCCCACCCAGGTATACGCACCGCCGCTTTCGCTGACGACCGTGCCGATGTGCGGGCTGGCGATGACATTGGCCCACGGCGCCGGTGTGCTCTGCCCAGGCTCGAGGGTAACAACGTATTCGCGACCGTCGGGCGTGAAGCCGCCCAGGCCGTTGAAGAAAATGCGTTCGCGCGCCGCCAGCGCCTGGGCCGGTTCGGCTGCCCGTTGCTGCGACGGCTCCAGACGGCTCGGCAAGCGCTCTGCCGGCACGCGGCGTTCCACCTGCTCCAGCAATGTCTCGGCGGTATCGGTGACCACGACGCGTGCGACCGTCTGAAACAGGACCCGGTCCTCCTCGGAAAGTTCTTCGGCACGGCGCAGGAAGACGCCGCCCGGTCTGTCGATAATGTGCGCTTCGGGACCCGCGTTGATCAGCCCCGTTATCTGATCCTGTAGAATCGCCCGGTAGCCCGAGAAATCCTCGTTCACGATCACTAGGTCCACCGTCAGGCCCTTCATGCGCCAATAGGCATGGGCCTGCAGCGCCTGTTGCACCAGGTCGATGCGATTCAGGTCGCCGATGCGGAGCAGGACGATCGGCAGATCGCCTGAGACGGCAAATCGCCAAAGCCCGGACTGACCCAGCCGGTTGCGGGCGATAACGCTAGGCGCGGCGCGGCGCAAGGCGGTGCCGTGAATGACCGAGGTGGCCAGTCGACCATAGACCTGTGCATCAGCTTCGCTTGCTTTAAGGTGGCGCAGCACCTCCTGGCTCTGGAACCATGCCATTTCAAAGGCACGCTCGACGAAGTGCCGGTCACAATATTTTTCGGCCAAAGCCAATGCCGCCTCGCGCGTATCAGCGACACCGGAGATGATCTGCACGGTGGCCGTTTCGTCGGGCGACAGGCTGAGGGTGCGGCGGATGGCCACGATGGGATCGAGCACCGGACCTTGCGTGTTCGATAGCGCCGTCGGGCTGTCAGTGCTATCCAGCACCCTGGGGTTGGCCGCCGTGCGACCGCGCCCGATGAAGCGGGCGCGGTCGGTCTCGTAAGACGCCTCGCCGGCCACAGCGCCGGGAGCGGCCAACAGGTGGAACATCCACGGCGCCCGCTCCCCCGGAATGCGGCGACGCCGCGTGCAGACGATCGCCTGCCGCTCGGGGAGGATTTCGGTCTGCACGAACAGGTTGCTGAAGGCGCGATGGGCTAGGTCGGCGTTCAACGGCGCCAACACGACCTCCGCGTAGCTCGTCACCTCGATATGGCGGGTACGGGACGACTGGTTGGTGAGGGTGACGCGACGGATCTCGACATCGTCTTCGGGCGACACGCTGATCTCGGTGTGCGCTTCGATGGCCTCATCACGCCGCCGGTATTCGGCGCGCGCCTGTACGAAGATTGCCTGGTAGTGGTCCGCCTTGCGTAGGGTCGGTTGATACGCGGTTGACCAATAATGCCCCGTATCACAATCGCGCAGGTAAATGAATGTGCCCCAGCCATCGCAGGTGGCGTCCTCGCGCCAACGGGTGACGGCCAGGTCGCGCCAGCGACTGTAACCGCCACCGGCATGGGTCGCCATAACATGGTAGCTGCCGTTGGAGAGCAGGTGTACTTCGGGTATCGGCGTGTCCGGGTCGCTGAACACGCGCATAATCGCGCCGGCCTCCGCGGCGGCAGGTCGTGCGGCGGCGCTCACTTCAGCCGCGTGCGGGTGCAGTGTCGCGCCCTGCTTGGGCACACGCTCCTGCAGCAACAATTGCGTCGCCTGTACCAGAGGGTCGGACATGAAGCGGTGCTGCATCGGACGGTTGAGCAGGACATGCGCAAAGGCCAGCAGGCTCATGCCTTGATGATGCGCCATGAAGCTACGCACGACAGCGTGGTCCTTGCCCGGCGGCAGCCGCGATGGCGTGTAGTCCACCGCCTCGTAGAACCCGTAGCCGCCGAGGAAACCATCGGCGGCAAGCCGCTGGAGGTTGCGACACGCTGCACGCGGCATCACCGTCAGCGCCAGCGCGCTCGCGTAGGGTGCGATGACCAGATCGTCTCCCAGCCCGCGCTTGAAGCCAAGCCCAGGCACGCCGAACGCACGGTATTGATAGACATGGTGTGTATCAGTGGCGTTATAGCAGGACTCGGAGATCCCCCAGGGCACGCCGCGTTGCCGGCCGTATTCGATCTGGCGCGACACCGCGGCCTTGCAGGTCTGCTCCAGCAAGGTGTTCGCGTAACTCGGCATGACCAGCAGCGGCATGAGGTACTCGAACATCGAGCCGCTCCAGGAAATCAGGCTCAGGTCGCCGCCCTGACTGGTTAGCAAGCGACCGAGTGCGAACCAGTGCTTCTGCGGTACCTGCCCCTGCGCGATGAGCAGGAAACTGGCTAGGCGCGCTTCGGATGCCAGCAGGTCGTAGCAGGTCGGATCGCGGCGCCGTTCGCCGACGTCGTAGCCGATAGCTAGCAAACCGCGCGGCTCGTCGTAGAGAAACTCGAAATCCATGGCTGCCAGTTCGTGGCAACGGTCCACCAGATCGTCGATGATCGCGAGCCGTTCCGTTGCGCCCTTGTAACGAGGCGCTGCCGCGCCGGCTGACGACAGCGCTGTGCTACCCACTGCGCGCGCGCCGGCCAATTCCGCCAGTGTCGGGATGGTGCTGAACTGCCGCGGCCCCTGCCCGGGCACCAGGAATCCGAGGTCATCCCGAAGGGCGCGCGCTTGTCGGTCGAATGCCTGCGCCCAGTAGTACAGTTGGCTGTCGACATCGATATCCGCCGGCAACCGCGCAACCAATCCTCCACCGGTACGCTGAATCTCATCCAGCCAGTGTTCGGCCCCAACCAGCGTCTGTGGCGGCGCTGTTGATCCGGGTTCAGGCAGCGCGAGTGAGCGCAGTTTCCCCTGTAGAAACCCGACCTGCTGCGCAAGATCCGGGGCCGGTGAGGCGGGCAGGTGTTCGGCAAAAACCTGCAAGGTGTCCTGCAACCCCTTAAACGCGTTGGAGGACAGCACCGGCTGATCTTTCAATTCGAGCAGTCCCGCTTGCAGGGTGAGCAGGCTGCCGACCAGGTTACCGCTGTCGACCGACGAGACGTATTGCGGGCGAAGTGGTTGCAGCGTGCGGGTATCGTACCAGTTGTAGAAATGACCCCGGTAGCGTTCCAGTTTTTCCATCGTCGCCAGGGTGTTGTCTACACGCCGCAGGAATTCTCCGGCGCAAAGGTAGCCGAAATCGTACGCGGCCTGGTTCGCTAGCAGCGCCATGCCGATATTGGTAGGCGACGTCCGCGAGGCGATGACCGGCGCCGGATATTCCTGGAAGTTATCCGGCGCCAGCCAGTTGTCCTGCGCACCGACGAAGTCCGCGAAAAAGCGCCAGGTGCGCCGGGCCGAGGTGCGCAGGAACGCGCGTTGCCCGATACTCAGGTCCGGTACCGGGGACACCAGCGGCCTGCTTATCCACCAACCGGCAACGGGCGACATCAGCCAGAGCAGCAGAACGGGCGCCCAGAAAAACCACTCCGCCGCGCGGCTTTGCCACAGTGCAAAGGCCAGCACCAACGCTAAAACGGGCGCGATCCACATCTCGCTGAAAAACCCGGCCAGCCTACGGCGCGCATTGCGACGCGCGTAGGATGGCAGTTGCCAGAGCAGCAAGCCGCGTCGCGTGAACAGCATGCGCACGCCCGAGCGCAGCAACGCATCCAGGCAGATCAGCGTCTCGTAGGGCAGGAACACCAGCGTCAACAGCGCCAATGCCAGCGGACGCATCGCCGATTTGCCCGTCAGGATCAGGTGCACCATCCAGTCACGGTCACCAGGCTTGCGGATGACCTCAATTGCGGTTCCCAGCAAGGTGGGTAAAAACACCACCGCCGCGACCAGCAAGATCCAGAACAGCGCCGGCCCCGGAGCCAAGAGCCATCCGCCCACCAGCAGGGCAAGCAGCGCAGGCGGCACCAGGCTGCGGCGAAGATTGTCGAAAAGTTTCCATACCGATAAGGCCGAGAGCGGGTTCGGTTGCCGCTTCGCCTTGACGCCGTTTCGGCCGGCGGGCCCCGGTACGCGCGGCAGCAACCAGCCGGCCAGCTGCCAGTCACCGCGTATCCAGCGGTGGCGCCGGCTGGCCTCCATGGTGTAGCTTGCGGGGTGCTCTTCAATAAGTTCGACATCGCTCACCAGCGCCGAACGCGCATAGCCGCCTTCCAGCAAGTCGTGACTCAGAATGAGATTCTCCGGGAAGCGCCCATCGACAGCCTGACGAAACGCGTCCACATCGTAGATGCCCTTGCCGATGAATGACCCTTCCCCGAAGACATCCTGGTAGACATCCGAGACCTGGATCGATACCTGTTTCCCCCGCGAACAATCTCGTAAACCATGAGTGGCCCGCACTGGTCAGACTGATCGATGCGCGCGGCTGCAGGATCGCGTAGCCTTCGATAATGCGCCCCTTGCCCGCGTCGTACAGCGGACGATTGAGAGGATGCGCGATATTACCTACCAGTGTGCGCGCCGCATCGCGGGGCAGTTGCGTGTCGGTATCCAGGGTGATGACGTACTGGATCGAAGCGAGGATGGACACGTCGCCGACAATATCCTGGAACGCCGTTTCCGCCCCGCCCCTGAGCCTGGCATTAAACTGCTCCAGCTTGCCGCGCTTGCGCTCGTAGCCCATCCACACCCGCTCAATGGGATTCCACACCCGTGGCCGGTGAAACAGATAGAATATGCAAGGACGGTCCTCGCGGTAAGTCTCGTTCAGCGCCTGCACAGCAGCGCGCGCATGGACGAGCAAGGCGTCGTCGTCCGGCAGCGTGCGTTCAGGCGCGTCACGGAAATCCGTCAGCAAGGCAAAAAACAGATTGGGGTCGCGATTACCGAGATAGCGAATCTCCAGGGCTTCCAGAAGATCATCGAGCTCTTGCGGCCTGCCCAGCAAAGCGGGGACCACCACCATGGTGCGGTGAGCCGATGGGATACCCAACGAAAAGTCGAGCCGTGGCAAGGCGCGCGGCGGCACGGTGAGCGTCGCCAGAAGGTTCACCAGCGCGAGCACCAGTGAAGACACAGCTATTGTGCCGGTGATCGCAAAAAACGCATACCGCCAGCCCCCCGGCACGAACCCGCCGATAGTGCCAAGCACGACCGCGATCGCAAGTAGCGTGAGCAACAGGATAGGGCCGAGATAAAGGAACAGGCGGCCATGCCGGCTCGCGCGACTGGCGCGCAGTTTCCACGGCACGCGACAAGAGACCGCACGCTCAAGGCCCTGGCGTCCGTGATCGATCAGGTAATATCCGACATGCGCGCGGCGGTCGTTGGTACCCGATTGGTCGGCCGCAGCCTGCGCCAACACAATGGCTTCGCGTGCTACCGCCAGTTCACTGCGTGAACTACCCCTCGCGATGTCTTCGACGGCATGCCGGTAGCGGTCGCGGGTGGCGAAATCCTGACGGGCGTGCATCGCCGCCGGGTCTTCGCCCAATGTCTGCTCGACGATGCTAAGCGACTCGACGTAACCGCGCCAGTCCATGGCGCCGATGAAGCGCAGACTGCCGATACTGTTGGCGATAGTGATCTGGTTGGTCGCGGCCGTTCGGCCGGCGGCCGCCGACAACTGCGTCGCGGTCACCCCTTGCTCGAGCAGCTTGTGCTCGACCCAGGTCTGCACGAAGGCCATGGCGGGCCCTTGCGCCTGCAGTCTGGCGTAGAACTCCTCCACAAACGGCGCGGTCAGAGGCACATCCGCATAGGCAAACTCGGCCAGCAACTGAATAAGCTGCTTGGGTTCCCGTTCCGCCGCCACGAGCATGCGGTCAGCCCAGCTGATGGCCGCATCGCGCTCCTCGCGCCGACGGGCGATACGCGACCCGACACGGCGAAGGTTTTCCAGCAGCGCTAACTGCAGCATGATGGGGAAGGCCCACAATTCGCCGAGCATCAGCGGTGCAACAGTCTGGTACGCGGCGATGAACTGGGTGGCGTTGTCGCGATCGACACGTCCGTCCATGTGCGAAATCAGTTCCAGCGCTAGGCCATAGATGCGGGGGAAACCGGCTGACGGACCGTCAGCCGGTCGCGGCAACTGCCGGCTGTAGCCGCGCGGCAACTGACGTCGCGCCAGCCCAATCTGCGCTTCGATGAGGTAGAAGTTGTCGAGCAGCCAGGCCTCTGCCGGCGCGATCCGCTGTCCCGAGGTGGCTGCCGCGGTGACGAGCTCATACGCCACCAGCAGCACGCGCGCATTGTCCGCCAACCTTGGCAGCAACCGGTCCGGCCCCGGGCGGGGATCGACCCGATGCTGACTTGCCAGCGTGACCGCGTGGCGCTTCAATTGCTCGATGCTGTACAACTCCGCGCGCAGCAGCTCGGTATCGCGGTCGTGACGCAGCGCATTGCGTGTACGCGCCGAAAATGCGAACTCTTTTATGGCTATGGAGGGCTCCTTGTTCGAGCTTTGGATAGTCGACGCCGGCCGGCCTCATGACCGGCATTTGCCGAAAGCGCATTCCACATGCTTGCCGACCTTGAGCCTATATCGGCGGATTCACTTACAATTTTCTGTATGCTGTTTTGGCAGGAATTGTGGTCGTCTAGGTGACAATAACGTGGCACATCGTCTCCGGTGGCCAACCCCGAGCCTTCAAAGGCATGGAGATTTCGCGCGAGCGGACCGAACGGCCATCCATCGCCACGGCCGGATGCCGCTTATCCGCTCGATTGTAAGCGGGTCTATAATAGGCTGTAGTTCCAATAATTGATATTTTGTTGTTGTAGCTGTCCATCAATCGAAAAAAGGCGATGCGGAAATCTTTCTCGTAGTTGAGTTGCTGGATGCGATCCGTGGGGTTCAGGGCTGCGACCGGATGTGGTTGCCCGGCGCTTTCACCTTGGTAAGGGGTGAGCGCGAGGTCGTGGTATCTTGCGATCCGGTTGGGTAATGGCGCGGTTGACATCAAAGGGAAGCAGCCTTATCGGCTGCGACCCGAGTGAGCGGCATCCGGATGGCATCCGAAACGGACAAACTCATTTGGGCCAGGGCGTTGGTGGCTTCCTCTTTGATATGCCCGTCAGCCCGGGCACGGACGAGATCGGTACTCGCCACGTTAGATACGCTCAAGGTGGTTGTAGCTACGTTGTGTCTCATTCGTGCCATGGGGTCACTTACTTTCTATCACGAGCGGCTTGACGTCCCGGCGTACCGCCGTTTAGCGCCCCCTATCCAAGCCAGGAGATGGTCGATCGCATCGCTTGTCTGTGGCGACTTCAGCTCTTGAACATGTATTCATATTCTACGCTCAATGGGTCTCCTAGATGGAGACGCACTGGCCGCTGGGTATCGTTTATGTTACATTTACCGTGCAGTACGTTTCTTTCAGGGGCGCAAATTGAGCGCAAAATATCATTTCCAAACGAAGACGCTAGGCCCGCGCGCAGCGCAGCTCTTCACTGAGCTAAATGAGCTGCGCAGGTCTACGTTCACCTTGGCAGATGTGGAATCGATCACCGGCCTGTCGTCGTCATCGGCCCGCAATCTCGTGCACAAAGCCCAGCGGCGAGGCTTGGTCACGCGACTGAAGCCTGGCCTGTACAACCTCGTGCCATTCGAACTCGGGCGGGCCACTCAGCACATCGACAGCCCGTACTTGATCGCACGTGAAATCGCAGGCAGCGCGCCCTACTTCCTGTCGCACGGCACTGCGCTTGAGTTGCATCGCATGGTGACGCAGCCTAACTTCACCGTGTATGTGTCATGCGCACGGCGCGTGCGTCCGCAGACGGTGGGTGGCTATGACTTTCGGTTTGTCCACATTACGGCGGAGCAAGAATTCGGGGTCATGAAGCACTGGATCGACAAGGAGCGCTTCGTGATGATCAGCGACATGGAGCGCACCATCATCGATGGTCTCCGACACCCGGCATTTGCCGGTGGCGTTACCGAAGTCGCCAAGGGCTTGTGGATGAAGCGGGACGTACTGAAAGCCGAACGGCTGGTGGACTACGCACGACGCCTCGGCGTCGGCGCTGTCGTGCGTCGCCTCGGCTACCTGCTGGAACACTATGGCCTGGCCGATGCTTCGGTGCTGGAGCCGTTGCGCGGCATGCTGACGGCAACGTACCAGCGCCTTGATCCACTGCTCCCCGCCGAGGGCGCATTCCTCTCGCGTTGGCGGCTCCGGCTCAACGTGACTCCCGAAGAACTGGAGGCCGTGAGGTTTGGCTGATGATTCCTCAACGCAACATTTCCCTGATCTCGAACACGCTGGTGACCGCTTTAGGGCGACGCATCCCCGAGGCCGTCATCGAACGCGATTACGTGCTGGCCTGGTTCCTGACGGGTCTGGCCGGTCATCCGTTACGCGACGTGCTGGCCTTCAAAGGCGGTACGGCCCTGCGACGCTGCTGGTTCGAGGACTATCGGTTTTCTGAAGACTTGGACTTCACGCTAACCCGTCCGACCACCCTCGAAGATATCCTGGCGGGGTTGAACGAAATCTTCGCGACCATCGAAGCCGACTCGGGCTTGCGGATCGCCTTCGATCGCGAAGACCGCCACGGCCACCAGAACAACCACACATTTTATCTGCGCTATCAGGGGCCACTGCCTGCCGCGAACGACGTGAAGGTCGATATCACCATCAACGAAGTTCTCTGCTTCCCGCTGCAAGATCGTCCGATTCATCGCACCTACGACAGCTTTGACGACTTGCCCGCAGGGCCGACCGTCAAGGTCTACGCCATCGAGGAGATCGTGGTTGAAAAGCTGCTGGCCTTGAGCGATCGGGCGCGTAACGAACCGCGCGACTTGTATGACCTCTGGTATCTGTTTGGCGCGACCGACCTGCGCATTGCAGAGCTTCGCGCGGAACTCGATGCCAAGCTGGCATTGCGACAACGTACCGCAGCCGGCATGGAGCAGGCTATTGCTGCCAAGGAAGACCGTCTGCGTAGTCTCTGGACCAACCGCCTCGCACACCAGATGAGCCAGCTGCCGCCCTACGACGACGTAGTCCGCGAAGTGTTGCGTGTAGTTCGGGCCGCTGACTTGCCTGGGCCCTGACGCAGTGACCGCCAGAGTTCATTTCGACCATGGGTGAAGCGGTCGTCGTCTCCCGCATCGGTCGCGCCTTTCAGGCGATCCCAATGGAGCTAGGCCCCGGACACGGGAGATTGGCGGTGCAGACGGCCCGGGATGGTGCGCCCGGGTATTTTGGAATATCCGATGCGGTGGACTGCGGCTCTCGTTTTTCAGATCAGTGTTCGCTAAGATTGGGCCATGGACACGGGGCCGATCACGCTTTTTGATGCGATCTGTACCGACCGGCTCGCCAGACGGAGAGGTGGCGCAAGCGCGCGCACGCGAAGTGCTCGACTGGCTGGCGCAGCAGAGGGTTGCGGCTCACCTCATTGGTTCGCTGGCGGACGGGCGTTTCGGGCTCTACTCGGATGTCGATTTTTTGGTTACCCGCCTAGCCCATCCCCGGCAGCGGTATGCGCTCGAGGCGGGTGTAGAGGATCGGATGGGCGGCTTGCCGTTCGAAGTGATCTATCAAGATGAGGTGGATTGGCCGTAAACCCGCAGGCCTTGAGCGCGTTCATAGCGCGTGACCAAGCGAGCATCGAGAAGGAGATGGCGCTTCTCGAAAAGACCCTGGCGGTTTCTGCGCAGGAGATGCAGGCGCTTTCTCCCATCCTTGATGACGTCCGATGGATCGCGATCACCTCTATGATCGAGAAGGTGTACAGGGGTGGGAGCGCATCATGAGACGCATCGCCATTGATGTCGACGGCTACTGCCCCCAGGGTGATTCGTGGCATCGGGACCTAGTCGAGCAAACGGGCATGCGAGTCGGAAGACGCCCCGCGGTTTTCAAGCCCGCGAGTGTCACGGAGATCCATGCGCTTCGCTCCTTCCGTCAACGGGAACGCAATCTCTATGGGGCTGAGGTCGAAAAGGAGCGGACCTGCGACATTGCTGTGCGGGCCCGCAAGGCCTGGGATCTTTGGAAGGAAGACCTCAAGCGTTTCCTGGATCTCTTGGGCGGCAGCGCGCCCCCCCGTCGGGGTCTAGGGCACACGCTCTGCTTATGAAGCGGCGGTACTGAAGTTTAGCGCCCCTGCCTCAACCTGGTCACCTCTCACTCAAGACTTGGGGGCGAGGACTTGGACGAGACCCGCGCACTCCTGGGCACGACGGCGCGCGGTGTCGATATCGGAAGCCACGGCAAGCGCCACCCCCATGCGCCGCCGCACAAAGCTCTCGGGCTTGCCGAAGAGTCGCAGCTTGGTGCCGGATACCCGTAGCGCCTGATCCAGGTTGCCGAAACGGACGCCGGTCGTGTCCTGGTTTCCGTAAATGACGGCGCTCGCCCCGGGGCGCATCAACTCAGTCGAGACCGGCAGGCCCAGGATGGCCCGCACATGCAGCTCGAACTCGCTCTGATATTGGCTCGCCAGGGTCACAAGCCCGGTGTCGTGCGGCCGTGGACTCACCTCCGAAAACCAGACCTGATCTTCATTCACGAAGAACTCGCAGCCGAAAATGCCGCGCCCCCCAAGCGCCCCCGTCACCTTCTCCGCCATCTCACGCGCCCGGTACAGGGCCTTCTCGCTCATGGGTTGCGGCTGCCAGCTCTCGACGTAGTCCCCGCGCTCCTGACGATGGCCAATCGGCTCGCAGAAATGGGTCTCGATCACACCTCCGGGACCGGCGGCGCGCACGGTGAGCAAGGTAATCTCGTACTGGAACTCGATGAAGGCCTCGACGATGACACGCGCCATCTTCACCCGGCTCTTCTTCTGGGCCTCGTGCCACGCCGCCACGAGCTCGGCCTCGTTCGCGGCCACCGACTGACCCTTGCCGGAGGACGACATGACCGGCTTCACGACACAAGGGAAACCTACCATGACAGCCGCCGCCTGCAATTCCTCGAGGCTGCCGGCAAAGGCGTAGCGCGAGGTCGGGATCTTGAGCTCCTCGGCGGCCAGTCGGCGAATACCCTCACGATTCATGGTGAGGAAGGCCCCGCGGGCGGTCGGTATAACCTCGGCCAGGCCCTCGTTTTCGATCTCCATCAGGGTCTCGGTGGCGATCGCCTCGAGCTCCGGGACCACGAAATCCGGCCGCTCGCGCGTGATGACATCGCGCACAGCCTTGGGGTCACGCATATCGATGACGTAGGAGCGGTGGGCCACCTGGTGGGCCGGGGCATCTTTGTAGCGATCGACCGCGATGACCTCGACACCGAGCCGCTGGGCCTCGATGGCGACCTCTTTACCCAATTCGCCGCTACCGAGCAAAAGCAGACGCATAGCGTCGCGTGTCAAGGGGGTGCCCAAAACTGTCATCAAGAACTCCGCAGCGGAGGTGGGGGTGGTTGCCGCGCATCATACCCTTGACCCCCGGCCTGTCAATTCTTGATATTCCGGGGCCAAGCGATGGGCCAAACCGGGAGCCCCGACCTCAATCCTCGACCGCCAGCGCGATGGAGGCCGCCACCGGAGGCCGCTCACTCGGTATCGAAGAGGCGGGCGCGGCAAGCGCCTTTGCGGCACGACGGAGGCGCAGGCCCACGACGAGCGCCATGCCCGCGAGCACGGCGACCTCGAGGAAGGCCGCCCGCGGACCCAGGCGGTCGGCGATCCAACCGGCGAGAGGTCCCGCGATCGGGGCGCCCCCTAAGGCCGAGGCAATCATGAGCGCGAGCAGACGAGCACGCAGCGCGGGCTCCGCCAAGGACTGAATCAGGCTGTTGGCGGATGTCGTGAAGACCTGTATGGCAAAACCCAGGATCGGGAGCAGGCAGGCGAACGTCACCAAGCCGGGTGCGACCGCGGCCGCGACACCCGTCACGGCGAGCAGCGCCGCCGCCCACCGCAACACCGGGAATCGTGGCGCGCGCGAGGCGGCGAACAAGGCACCGCCCACGGCACCTGCCGCCATGAACGACATCAGCAAGCCATAAAGCGCGGCGCTGGCATGGAAGACGCGGACCGTCATGGCCGATATCAGGATCGGGAAGACGACTCCGGCCGCCCCCATCAAAAAGAACATCGCGAGGGCGGCCTTGATCTCGGGCTTGGCGGCGACATAGCGCAGCCCCTCCGCAAAGGCGCGGGGGACCATGACGAGACGCGCGGGCTTGCGGACGGATAAGTGCCGCAATCGGCGTAAGGCCGCAAGCACCGCCCCAAAGGAAACCGCATTGAGTAAAAGGACCGGGCCCGTGCCAAGCGCACCGATCAATATCCCGCCAAGCGCAGGACCGCAGGCGCGCGCGACGTTGAACGACAGGGAATTGAGAGCGACCGCGTTGGCAAGATCGGGGGGCGGCACAAGATCCGCTACAAAAGCGCCACGGGCCGGGGAATCGAAAGCGGCGACGATCCCAAGCAGGAGCGCGAGAAGATAGGTCTCCCACAGGCGGATCGCGCCGGTCAGAACAAGGACGGCAAGCGTGAGCGCCAGCACCGCCATGATCGATTGCGTAACGATCAGGAGCCGGCGACGGTCAAGGCGGTCGGCGACGTAGCCGATCAACGGCAAGAGCAGGACCTGGGGCGCAAACTGCAGGGCCGTGACCTGCCCTAAGGCCACCGCGCTATGAGCGGTCAGCTGCGTGAGCACAAGCCAGTCCTGGGCCGTGCGCTGCATCCAGGTGCCAAGGTTGGAGACCAGGGCCGCGGCCGCCCAGAGGCGATAATCCCGCGCCGCGAGCGCGCGGAAGGTCGCGCTCAAGGGGCGGGGCGAACGAGGTTGGGCGGCGGCGGTCACATGTCGCGCCGGGCGAGCAGCGCCAAGACTTCCGCGACCGTCCCGGTCTCACCCAGGCGCGGGAAGAGGCGTTGGACACTGTGGTCGTGCGACTCGATACTGAAATCGGTCATCGCATCACACGCAAGCGTCACGTTGAACCCGAGTTCGTAGGCCTGGCGCGCCGTGGTTTCGACACCGATGGAGGTCGCGATCCCGGCGATCACGACCTGCGTGACTTTGCGCGCGCGCAGGAGATCCACAAGCCCCGTTGCGGTGAACGCCCCCCAGCTACGCTTCGTGATCCGGTGATCCGTCGCCTGCGCACCGAGCTCCGCAACGAGTTCGGCCCAATCGGGCGGGCGCTCCGTGCTGACGGGGCCCCGTTCGACGCGCCCAGGCGCCCGACCCTCCACGTTCACGAGGACGACGGGCAAGGCGTGACGCCGGAAATGTGCCGCCAATTCCGCAGCCTTCGCCACAACCGTGTGCGTGGGATGCGCCATGGCTTGTCTTACGATTCCTTTTTGCAGATCGACCACGATCAGGGCCGTATCCCTATCCAGCATCTTTGCGGTCATTCTTTTTTTCCTTTACTGCGCGAGGTCCCCGCCAGTTCGTCATGCCGATGAAACGCGGGCGCTACGCCGTCACCTGGTAGCCCCGCCACCGCTTATGCTCACGCCTTCGGTGGCGGTCCCACGATCCCCTAGTCCCGCGCTGCTCTGCAACTATAATAAGCCATAGGGATCGTGTTAGGAGGTAATCGTGACGCCGACTCTCTATCAGTTTTTTCATCGCCATATCCAGCAGGGCTTCCGGCGCGCCGGGATCGGAGAACCCGCCACCGTGGCCTATGTCAGCGATCTTCTCACCCGCTTCGCGCGCACCGAAGCCCTCTATCCGCTGAACGACCATGAAAAACGCCCGCTCACCGCCCTGGTGCAGTTTCTCACCGAACAAAGGGCCGCTCAGGAGCAGGACCGCGCCCACGAGATGATCGTCGTGCGCCACATGGCCGAATATGCACTCTTCATGAGCGGCTTCTTTCGGGAGCGGTTGCGTTCGCGCGGGCAGTTATCCTACTACGCCGATCACGGGCGCAGCGCCTTCGGGCAAACGGCCGACTTCGAGAGACATAGCGACCGCGCCCGCGTCTACTGGCGGCTCCAGCAAGACTTCGCGCGCGTCGCCGAGACTCTGGATGACATCCGCCAGCACCGGCTGGCGCTCGAATCCGCGGACTATGGCGAGCGACCGCTCGCCGCCCTCTGGCGGATGTGAACGGGTAAGCATCTCCCGGGGCGGGGCCGGGGCCTCCCCTTTAGGCTAGCGGCGCGCCCAGCGACGGACCGCCGCGGCGTGCCGCCGGCTCACCGCGAGCCGCTTGTCGAGGCCCTTCAGCGTGACATGCCAGGTGCCGCTCGTGTCCTTCTCGATGCCGCTGATATAAGGCGTGGCGACCAGGGCGTTCCTGTGGATCCGTAGAAAACTCTCGCCAAACTCGCGCTCGAGATTCACGAGCGAGTCCTCGATCAGATGTTCCTCGCTGGCGGTGCGCACTGTCACATACTTGTTGTCCGCTAGGAAGTACAGGACATCCTGTACTGGGACCAGACGGATATTGCCGCGCAGATGGACGCTCAAGTGGGTGCGAACAATGGGTGAGTCCTGCGCCTGATTCAGGTCCTGGAGCTGTTGCAGGCTCAGCTTGCCGGCCTTGCTCAGGGCCTTGGCCAAGCGGTCCTTGCGGATCGGCTTCAAGAGATAGTCGACGGCATTGACCTCAAAGGCGTCGAGGGCATGCTGGTCGTACGCGGTCGTGAAGATCACCCCGGGGGGCGCATCGAGCCCCATGAGATGCATGGCCGCCTCCAGGCCGTCCATGCCCGGCATGCGGATATCCATGAGCAGCACGTCGGGGTTCAGGCGCTCGGTCTGGGCGATGGCCTCGCTGCCGTTCATGGCCTCGCCCACCACCGTGTGTTCGCCGAGCTCCCCCACCATCTCCCGCAACCGATCGCGCGCCAGTTTTTCGTCGTCTACGATCAGGACCTTCATTGTGTCCCTCCTCTGTTCAGCTGGTGCCCCGGTGTCTCTCATCGTGAACTCTCCGCTTAGTAGCTGCCCCCCTGGTTTCTCACAATAGGCATTTTTATTTTGACATGATATTGATCGCCTTCCTCGAACGTTTGCAAGGTGGCCGCATCCGAAAAGTGCGAAGCGAGCCTCTGGCGAATATTATCCATGGCGATCTTGTTGCCGCGCCCATGGGCGTGCTTGCGGACCTCCGGAATCGGATTACTGATGAGAACATTCAACGTCTCAGCGTTATCTCCCCAGAGCTCGACTTTGACCGTACCGCCGCCGAACCGCGGCTCGATACCGTGATATATGGCGTTTTCGAGGAGCGGTTGCAAGGTCAGCGTTGGAATAAGTGCATTACGGGGAACGTTGCTCACAGTCCACTGCACGTTGAGCCGGTCGCCGAGCCGCAGTTTTTCGATCTCTAGGTATTGACGCGATATCTCTTGTTCGGCCGAGATCGGCACGAGCTTGCGGGCATCGGCGAGCAACACCCGGAACAGATCAGCAAGATCCTGGAGCGCGGCCTCGGCGCGTGGCGGGTCGCTGCGCGTAAGGCTTGCGATACTGTTCATGCTATTGAAGAGGAAGTGCGGTCGAATGCGCGACTGCAGGGCCTGGATGCGAGCCTCCTGCTCGAGCTTGGCATCGATCTGCGCCTTGTGCGACACGAACAGGTAGCGCAAGCCAAGCAGCATGACCACGGTACCGATCAGGACGCCGTGGATCAAAATGGTGAGCTGCCATGCGGGGGAACGGTTGGGGATGATGCCAAGCGTGTAGAGCCCGTTGATGGAGCCCTCCGTGACCGCCACCACCGCCACGATCATGAGCGCGATCACGAGCAGCGACCCCACCATGGCCGACAACTGGCGCAATCCGCGGTTGACGAGCCGCCATAACCCCAAGCTCACCAGGGCTATGCTGAGGGTGTAGGCCGAAAGGAACAGGAAATGGCGGCCCGCAGTCAGTCCCAGGCTGTCACTTCCGGCGATAGCGAATATCACGGCGATCGCCTCGGCCATAAGGAGCACCTTGGCGGCAATGGCGAGAGAACCGAAGTCGGGCAGAAAATAGCTCGTCGAGTCCTTCATCCAGTGGCCCGGGAAACCCCGGCATTGATGCCGGGGAGGGAGAGCGCGGCGGCGTAAGCCGCCCCTGTTCCCGCATCTCCTGTGTCAAAGGCTCTCTTCGTGAGGGCATACCCGTACCCGTC
>JAJYHM010000073.1 GCA_021784755.1 Pseudomonadota bacterium | reverse complement strand
ATTACCAACCGCAGGCACAAATTCCCAGCCCTTGTTCACTAAGAACCTTCCACAAGCCTCAGCCTTATCCGATTTCCCCCATCCTTTTTGGCTCATACATAGCCTCGTCAGCGTAGTGAATCAAATACTGAGGGTCCCGGCCATGATCCGGGTACATGGCCATACCAATACTCGATGACACAGAGAGCCGATGCCCCATGTAAAGATATCGACCGCTGGCCGGAAAGCTTAAGCAGGTTTCCCGGACTTGGGCATGCCCGTCGGTGAGCGGATCGTAGCCGAGATGAAACCTTTCCTTCTCGGCTTGATCGCCGAACAACGGACGAAGAAAACGGTGAAGAAGACCGCGGATTATCTCTGGATTCTCGGGGGAGAGATCATCCACCGAACCCACTTCGAGGAGCGCGACCGGCGACTATCCGGTCGCGCCCTTATTCTCAAATACATTCACGCGCAGGGCGGCCCGCTGTGGAACGATGCGCGCTATGTGCGCGAGCATGAGGCCTACAATGCCGCGTGCGGCCGCCTCTACCGGTTCCTGACGGGCTCCGAGCCCTGAATTACACCCACCAATTCCGCTGAAGAGCCACCAAACTCAAGGACTTTACGGGGAACGTTTCTGTAACTGATTGATTTTATGGTGCCGGTGAGACGAATCGAACGCCCGACCTACTGATTACGAATCAGTTGCTCTACCGACTGAGCTACACCGGCATGGTGGGTCGCTACTATAACCGTTGGTCGACCGAAAATGAAGGCTTCAGCTTACCGTCTCGGCGGCGGGGCGCAACCGTACGATCACCTCCACCCCTTCCACCTCCGTCCCCTGAGGTAAGGGCGGGAGACCGTCAACCGACATCGTGTGCTCCTCGATATCGAAGAGCTCGCCGGTCTCGACGTTGTAGAAGTGGTGGTGGGGCGCCGTATTCGAGTCGTAGACCACCCGCATCGGGTCGATCACGACCTCACGAATGAGACCCTTTTCGGCAAACACCCCGAGCGTATTATAGACCGTCGCCTTTGAGACATGCGGACCGTCGCTGTTCACCAGACGAAACACTTCCTCGGCCGCCATGTGTATCCGCCGATACAAAAGGAGCCGCGCGATATCGACGCGCTGCGCCGTGGGGTTGATCCCACGGTCCCGCAAAAGATCGGCCAGCTCCTGACTTGTGTGGTCCTGAAAGGCTCTCACAGGCTCATTTTAGCACAGGCGTATCCTGCGCGCTCTCTAACCGCCGATCGAGGCGGTAGGGGGCCGGATCGAACGCCCCGTCGCGTTCAAGAACAAGGTCAGCCGCCAGCCGCGCCGAGGCGGGCGCAAGCACGATGCCGTTGCGGAAGTGCCCGGTGTTGACGATGAGCCCCCGGATCTCCGGGTGTTCCCCGATGAAGGGGACACCCTCGGGGGACGAAGGCCGCAGACCCGCCCACTGATGGGTAACCGGGTAGGCGGCAAGCTCAGGGCAGAGGTCATGGGCAGCGCCAATCAAATCTTCCCGCGCCGCCTCGGTCGTCTCCTTCACAAAGCCCACGCTCTCCATGGTGCTGCCGACCAGGACCGCCCCATCGCGCCGCGGCACGAGATAACGGGCAGCCTTCAGGATCATGGGCTTAAGAAAGCCCGCCGGCGTCTGGATGACGATCATCTGACCCCGCATGGGCCGCACGGGTAAAGCAAGTCCGTACCGCTCCAGGAGGCCGCGTGTCCACGCCCCACCGCACACCACGACGTGGGAGGCGGCAACCGTCTCACCCTTGACCACGATGCCCGTGAGGCGCGTACGCTCGCGCGTGATACCCACAACCTCAGCCTCTTCATGGATGGCGACCTTGAGCGCGCGTAGCTCAGCCTCCAGGGCACGCAGGAGGCGCGGGCTGCGCACCTGGGCTACCGCTGGCATCCAGAGGCCCGCGCCATCGATACCACGATTGGGACAAATATCGGCGAGAGAACGGGCCTCAATCGGCACCGCGAAGCGCTCAGCCCAGCGCCGCGCCTCGGCCCCCTCATCCTCGCCCAGACGCATGAGGCCCGAGGGCGTCCATTCCGGGTCGATGCCCGTAGCGCGCGCCAGGGACTCGCAGAGAGCCGGATAGGCCGCCATGCTGGCCTTCGCCAGATGCGTGACGGGATCCGGGTAACGCCATGGATGCAGGGGCGACAAGATGCCGCCCGCCGCCCACGAGGCTTCGCGTCCAAGGCGCCCCTGTTCGAAAAGCCGGATTTCGTGACCGGCCAAGGCCAACTCGCGGGCGGTCAAGAGGCCTATGACACCGCCCCCCACAACCACAATGGGATGAGTCCGCACAGATGTCTTCTCACATGAGTGCCCCCGCCAGATACCCTCGGGGGAATGGGGCTTTAGACCTTCGCCTTATTCCTTAAGGTCCCCAGTCTTACGAACGACGCACGGCAACCCGCTGCAGGGCCTTGGGAAGCGAGAAGACCACGGTCTCGACGGGCCCCTCCTCTTCCTCGACCAAGTGCGCGCCCCACTCCCCCAGCCGGCCTATGACCGCCTGCACGGCGTATTCGGGGGTCGAGGCCCCCGCCGTGATGCCCACGGCGGCGCTTTGTGTAAACCACCCGCGCTCGAGCCCCTCGGCCCCGTCCACGAGGTGCGCCGGGACACCCATGCCTTGGGCGAGCTCGCGCAGACGATTGGCATTGGAGCTGTGCGCGGAACCCACGACCACCACGACGTCGCAGTGGCCCGCCAAGGTGCGCACGGCGTCCTGGCGGTTTTGGGTCGCATAGCAAATATCATCGGTGCGCGGGCCGCGGGCCTGCGGGAAGCGCGCGCGCAGCGCCTCTATGAGGCGCGCGGTGTCCTCGACCGACAAGGTGGTCTGCGTCACATAGGCGACACGCTCCGGATCCCGCACCGCCACCGTGGCAAGATCGTCCTCGGTCTCGATCAGATGCACGCCGTCACTGACTTGCCCTAAAGTCCCCTCGACCTCCGGATGCCCGGCGTGCCCAATCAAAAGACATTGGTAACCGGCCTGCCGCCAGCGGACGACCTCCCTGTGGACCTTGGACACCAAGGGACAGGTGGCGTCAAAGACCGTGAGCGCGCGCTCACGCGCCTCCTCGGTCACGGCGCGAGCCACACCGTGGGCACTGAACACCACGGGCGCGCCTGCGGGCACATCCGCCAAATCCTCGACGAACACCGCGCCTTGGGCGCGCAGGCCCTCGACGACGGCCTTGTTATGGACCACCTCGTGCCGGACATACACCGGCGCCCCAAGCTCCTCCAGCGCACGCTCGACCGTCGCTATGGCCCGTTCCACCCCCGCACAGAAGCCCCGTGGGTTCGCGACATAAATCCTCATACTTGCCCCTCGGGCGCTCAATGGCCCCCGACTGCTACAACATCGACATCGAATATCAAATCGTGGCCGGCCAAGGGATGACTGAAGTCAACCTCGACACCAGTCTCCGCCACCGCCACCACCTGACCCATGGCCTCATGGCCATCAGGCAGTGTAAAGCTAAACGCCATGCCTGGGATAAGATCAACGTCCGTCGGAAAATCCCCTCGTGGCAGAATCTCGCGGGCCTTGTCCTCTCTGTCCCCATAAGCGTCCGCTGCGGCCACAAAGAAGCGCCCGCGTTCGCCGGCGGCCAGCCCCAGCAGGCAGCGCTCAAGGCCCTCCGGCAGTTCGCCCTGCCCTATGACCACCTCCCACGGCGCCTCATCGGGCGCAGTGCCCTCGACACGGGTCCCGTCGGCAAGCGCCAACTGAAACCGCAGCGCCACGTGTGAGCCTGGGGCGATCCGTGACATAGGTCTCTAATGCCTGCCCGCTGTGCCGCGCCGCCCGCGCCAGGCATCGACGCCGAGCAGCAGGGCCCCGATCGTGATGGCGCTATCGGCCAGATTGAAGGTGTACCAGTGCCAGGCGCCGATGTGGAAATCGATGAAATCCACGACCTCGCCCAGACGCACGCGATCGGCCAGATTGCCGAGCGCACCTCCCAAAATCAGCATGAGCGCGATCGCGGTCAGCCGGTCGCGGCGGCCACCACGGACAAGGAAGGTGATGATGCCGGCCACGATGGCCACCGCCACGGCAATGAAAAAGGCGTTTTGCCAACCATCGGCGTTGCTCAGAAAACCGAAGGCGGCGCCGCGGTTATAGATGAGCGCCAGATTCAGAAAGCCGGTGAGATGTACGGACGCCTGCGCCAGATACCGTACCGCCAAGACTTTGGTCCACTGATCGAGCGCGAACACGGCCACCGCGATCAAGAGATAGCCGAACATCTAGGCGTACCTCCGGGGCTGCCCGACACCGGTCAAGCTGGCGTGACAGCGCCCGCAGAGCTCGGGGTGAACGGCCAGGGTCCCGACCTCTGGCCTATGATGCCAACAACGCGCGCACTTGGCATGCGCTGAGGGTTGGACCACGGCGAAGAGGTCGTCCCGTTCGGTCGCGGTCGCCTCCTCCGGGCGCGCCGCAAGCGCGTGCAGCCGCGCCTCCGAGGTGATGAAGATATAGCGCAGTTCCCCGGCAAACCCGGCGATGCGTGCGTGGAGATCGGGTCCGACATAGAGATCGAGTTCGGCGTCGAGCGAGGAGCCTACGGCACCGCTCACCCGCAGCCGCTCGAGCTCCGGCCCCACCGCCTGGCGCAGGTCGAGCAGCAAGGACCAGAAGGTGAGATCATCGGCGGCTGTGGCCGGGACCTCGAAGTCGTGCCAGGTGCTCAAGAAGACGCTTTCGGTGCGCGCGCCTGGCATGTACTGCCAGACCTCTTCGGCCGTGAAGCTCAAGACCGGCGCCATGTGGCGGACGAAGACCTCGAGCATGCGCCAGAGCACGGTCTGCGCGGAGCGGCGTTCGCGACTCCCCGCAGGCGAGGTGTAGAGCCTGTCTTTCAGGACATCGAGATAAAAGGCGCCGAGATCCACCACACAGAAATGGTGTAGTCGTTGGTAGACGATATGGAACTGAAAATCTTCGTAGGCCTCGCGCACCGAACGGTCGAATTCCGCGGCCCGCGCAAGCGCCGCCCGATCGAGCACCAGCAGATCGTCGAGCCCCACGGTATCGGTGTCGGGATTGAAACCTGCGAGATTGGCGAGCAGATAGCGCGCGGTGTTCCTGAGCCTGCGATAGGCCTCAGTGACGCGCTTTAGGATCTCGGGCGAGAGCGACATCTCGGCGCGGGTGTCGGTCGCCGCGATCCAAAGCCGCAGGACGTCGGCGCCCAAAGACTTGGTGATCTCCTGGGGCTCTATGCCATTGCCCTTGGACTTCGCCATCTTCTGGCCTTGGGCATCGACCGTAAAGCCGTGGGTAAGGACCGCCTTGTAGGGGGCTTGGCCCGAGTCGGCGACCGAGGTCAGAAGCGATGACTGGAACCAGCCGCGATGCTGGTCCGAACCCTCGAGATAGAGATCCGCGGGGCGGCGGAGTTCGGGACGCACCGCCAGCACGCAGGCGTGCGTCGAGCCCGAGTCGAACCAGACATCGAGCACGTCGCGCAAGGCCTCATAGTCTGGGGCCTCGGGGCCCAACCAATCGGCGACCGATCGCTCGAACCAACCATCCACGCCCTCGACTTCGATGACGCGCGCCACCTCCTCCATGAGGGCATCGGTGCGCGGGTGCAGTTCGCCCGTCGCCTTGTGCAGAAAAAACGGGATGGGCACGCCCCACACACGCTGGCGCGAGATGCACCAGTCGGGCCGCCCGGCGACCATCTGCGCGATGCGCTGCTCGCCCCACGAGGGGATCCAGCGTACCTGCGCTATCGCCGCCAAGGCATCGGACCGCAGGCCCGCCGCCTCCAGCGATATGAACCACTGGGCGGTGGCCCGGAAGATGATCGGGGTCTTGTGGCGCCAGCAGTGCGGATAGCTGTGGGTGATGGTCTCCATGGCCCAGAGCGCCTCGCGCTCGCGCAGCACATCGACTAGGCGCCGTGCGCCCTCGCTGACCGACAAGCCCTCCACGAAGGGCGTGCCTGGCAGGAAACGCCCATCGCCGCCGACCGGTCCTTCGACCGGCAGGTTCTCGCCGCTTGCGCGCTCATAGACGCGGGCCGCCTGGTAATCCTCCTCGCCATGGGCGGGCGCTATATGCACGAGCCCGGTACCGGCCTCGGTGGTCACGTGCGCGCCCGCGATCACAGGCACCGTGCGCTCCAGAAAGGGATGAGCGAGCCTAAGACCCGCAAGCGCCGAGCCGCGCACGGTGATATCGGTCGCCGCCTCCTGAAGTCCGTAACGCCCGGCCACAGTCGCCGCCAGATCGTCCGCCACCAGCCAATGACCGCCGTCTTTGCGCATCAACCGATAGACAATGTCGTCGTGCATGGCGACGGCGCGGTTCGCAGGCAGCGTCCAAGGGGTGGTGGTCCAGATCGGTAGCCACACGGTCCCCGGGCGCACTGTCACCCCCAGGCGCCGCCAGAAATCCGCGCTATCGATCACGGCAAACGGCACATCGACGGCAAGCGAGCGGTGATCCGCGTAATCGACCTCAGCCTCGGCCAGGGCCGACCGGCAGTCGATACACCAGTGCACGGGCTTTTCGCTCCGATAGACATGTCCGCGCGCCCGAATGCGGGCAAGCTCGCGCACGATACCTGCCTCGATGGCATAGTCCATGGTGAGATAGGGATGCGCGAAATCCCCGAGCACGCCCAGCCGAATGAAGTCGTCCCTTTGCGCTGCGACCTGGCGGGTCGCGTAGTCGCGGCAGGCCTTGCGGAAGGCGCGCGCATCGACATCGCGCCCGCAGCGCCCGACCGTCTTCTCCACGGCCAGTTCGATCGGCAGCCCATGGCAATCCCAACCCGGGACATAGGGGGCATCGAAACCGGCAAAGCCCTTGGCCTTGACGATGATGTCCTTCAGGACCTTGTTCACCGCATGCCCGAGATGAATGCTGCCGTTCGCGTACGGGGGACCGTCGTGCAGAACGTAACGCGGATGACCGGCATGGAAGGCGCGCACCCGCTCATAGAGACCGAGCCGCTCCCAGGCCTTCACCTGTTCGGGCTCGCGCGCAGGCAAGCCCCCGCGCATCGGAAAATCCGTATGCGGCAGATTGAGCGTATTCTTGTAGTCCGCCGTCATGATCCCCGTATTCCCCGTTTGGCAAAAAAGCTTTGCGCCGACATCCGGTCTTGATCGATCTGCGCCGCAAGCGCCGCAAGCGACGGGAACTTACGCTCTTCGCGCAATCGCTCGAGGAACCGCACATCCAGGCGCCGCCCGTAGAGGTCACCCGCGAAATCGAGCAGATGGACCTCGAGCAATACTCGTCCCCCGCCTACCGTCGGCCGACGCCCGGCATTGGCGACACCGGCGTATTCCCGCCCGTCATCGGTACGCGCCACGACCGCAAACACGCCGCTCACGGCCGGCGGGTCGGGCATAAGGATATTGGCGGTAGGAAAACCGAGCAGCCGCCCGCGGGCATCGCCGGCCACCACCCGCCCCTGCCATCCGTAGGGTTCCCCGATCAGCCGCTCGGCCTCGGGCATGTCGCCGCGCGCGAGCGCCTCCCGCAGGCGCGTACTGCTCACCCTCTGCCCGGTCTCGGTGAAGGTGGCCGTCGACTCGACAAAGAAGCCATGGCGCCCGCCCGCCTCCTTCAGGAGCGCGAAATCCCCGGTGCGACCGGCCCCGAAGCGAAAATCGTCGCCGATGACGAGCCCGCGCACGCGCAAGGCCCCCACCACGACGTTCTCCACGAAATCGATCGCCGAGAGATCCGCAAGCAGTTCATCGAAACGCAACACCATCACGAGATCAATACCTGCATCCCGGAACGCCCGAAGCTTTGCGGACAGGCGCATGAGGCGCGGGCGCACCGTGCCCCGCGCGAAATACTCCTGCGGTTGCGGCTCGAACAGCATGAGGAGCGAAGGCGCGCCGCACTCCCGGGCGCGCGCCTTCAGGAGCCCGACCAGCTGCCGGTGACCCTGATGAAAGCCGTCGAAATTGCCAATGGTGACGACCGCCCCACGATGACGGGGATGGACGTTGTATAGCCCCCGAATACACTCCATGCCGACGCTAACCGAAAGCGAAAAAGCTTAGCGTATCGCGGAGAACGGGTCTAGACAGGCGGCACACAGATGACCCGCCTGCGGCCCTGCGCACCCCCACCTCATGCCCACCGACGGAACTCACGCCCACCCGCCAAGGCGGCGGCTCAACAGGCCCAATCCGGGTCCAACTCCTCGATCACCTCGCGCAAGGGGCGGCGCGTGGCGTAATCCTCGCAATAGCTGTGGTAATACGCGAGGCGCAATTCCGGGAAACGCCAGCAGAGATAACCGTCGCCGGTATCGAAATCCACGAGCCAGAGACCCTTCACGACCGCCCCCAAGCGGGTCATCTTGCCCACCCAGCGCTTCACGACGCACGCGTAATCCTCCTCCACCTCATAGAGCGCGCCACTCCCCGGGGGGAGCGTCGACAACAAGCGGCGCAGAGGCTCGAGCTCCCGGTAGGTGCCGTAGGTGATGCGCCGCACCAAAGGAAAAAGCTCCTCGGCCTCCGCGAGGGTAAAGACGCGCGAATCTCCGGGTGACCCGATCTGCCAAATCGCCGCCGTCATACGTCGTCCGCACCTATCGACTGCAACCGTAACGCCTCGGGACGAACCCCCAAAAGCCACATCACTGTAGCATAGACGGCAAGTCCCGCCGCAATCCATGCCCCCAACATCGCCGCCCGCATCCCGCCCGAGGCCGCCTCGTAGACCTGCGGGGCGCGGTCGGCAAAGCTCAGCACAGCCCCCATGATGGCGCTCGCCACGCTGACCTGAACCCACAGCCGCGCCCAGCCGGGTGCCGGGCAGTAGATGTGCCCGCGCCGCAGGCCGCGATAGAGGAGCCAAGCGTTCAATAGGCCTGACAAGGAGGTCGCCAACGCAAGCCCGGCGTGCTTCAAAGGCCAGATCAGGATCAGATTGAAGGCCATATTGGCGACCAGCGCGATCGTGCCGATCTTGACGGGCGTGCGGGTATCCTGCCTCGCGTAATATCCGGGCGCCAAGACCTTGATGAGGACAAAAGCCGGCAGGCCGATGGCAAAGGCCACAAGCGCGCGGCCCGTCATGGCCGCATCGAAGGCGCTGAACGCACCATAGCGATACAGGGTAAAAATCATCGGCATGGCCAGCACGATGAGGGCGACCGCGGCCGGCACGGCGATCACAATGACCCAGCGCAAGGCCCAGTCCAGAGTATGCCCGAAATCCTCCCCCGAGGCCTTTGCGTGCTTGGCGGAGAGGTGGGGAAGGATCACCGTGCCCAAGGCCACGCCGAATATCCCCAAGGGGAACTCGAGCAGACGATTGGCGTAATAGAGCCATGAGACGCTTCCTGTCACAAGAAACGAAGCGAGCATGGTGTCGACGACGAGATTGATCTGGGCGATGGAGGAGCCGAAGATACCCGGCACCATGAGCGCGAAGACGCGACGCACGCCCGGGTGCAGAAACGAGAAGCGAAGGCGGGGCAGAAAACCCGCCCGGCGCAGAAATGGGATCTGAAAAAGGAGTTGCAAGACGCCACCCACGAAGACCCCCCAAGCGACCGTGACCGCGGGGCTTGGCGTACCGGGCGCGATGACACCGGCGGCGACGATCAGGCTCAGGTTCAGGATCACAGGGGTAAAGGCGGCGGCCGCGAACCGTCCCCGGGTATTCAAGATGCCAGCGGCCATAGCCACCAACGAGATAAAGAAAAGATAGGGGAAGGTGATGCGCAGAAGCCGCACCGCCAAATGGTATTTGGCGGGCTCAGCCAAGAAGCCCGGGGCCAGCACCCAGATAATGGCGGGTGCGGCCAGCACCCCGATCGCCGTCACCCCCATGAGCACCAAGGCGAAGCTTCCGGCCATATGGTTTATGAAGTCGCGCGCCTCGGCGTCGTTCGTCGGGGTGTCCTTATTGAGATGGGCGGCGAACACCGGCACGAAGGCCTGCGAGAACGCCCCCTCGCCGAACACCCTTCGCAAAAAACTCGGTATACGGAAGGCCACGAAAAAGGCATCGGCCAAGGCCGTGGTCCCAAGCAGGCGCGCCAACAGGATATCGCGCACAAAACCGGTGACCCGTGAGACGAGCGTCATGCCTCCCGTGGCGAAAAGCGAACGAATGAGGCGGTTGGCCACCCGTTTCCTCTCCTTCAAGAATCCCGGCCGCGCCCGCTGGCGCAAAGCCCGCGAGTATAACGCCCCGCGCCGCTCCCACAAGCCACACATCCCGAGATGCCAGGCCGATCGCAGCCGGCGCGGGAGAAAAACCCGGTCGCGACCCCGAGCCCCACGCCAGCCGCATTGACAAGCCCCCGGTGGCGCGGCATAGTGTGCCGCTTTTCAAACCCCTCTTTCCAGGAGCAGGCTTTTGGCGAACACAGTTCAGGCAAAGAAACGGGCACGGCAGGCCGAGATCCACAGGCAGCGTAACGTCGCGTTCCGCTCGCAGATGCGCACCGCCATCAAGAAGGTCCTGAAGGCGGCGCAAGATAAGGATACCGCAGGCGGCCAGGTCGCGTTTCGGGAGGCAAGTTCAGTGATCGACCGCGGCATCTCGCGCGGCCTCGTGCACCGCAATACCGCCGCCCGCTACAAGAGCCGCCTGAACGCCCGCCTGCACCGCGCGAGCGCAGGCTAAGAAAGACCGCCGGCCCCATTCGCGGGCCGCTTCAGACGATCACGAGGTTATCGCGATGGATGACCTCGGGCTCGCCCTGATACCCCAACACCTGCTCGATCTCCTCGCTCGGCCGTCCCATGATGAGACGCAGTTCCGCCGCCGCGTAATTGACGAGCCCGCGCGCCACCTCACGACCATCGGGCCCCACGCACGCCACCATCTCACCGCGCGCGAAGGCCCCCTCGACACCCCGGACCCCGACCGGCAGCAGACTCTTGCCGCCGTCCCGCAAGACGCGCGCAGCCCCCTCATCCACCAGTAGGCGGCCACACACCGACAGGCGCGCGGCAAGCCACTGTTTGCGAGCGGCAAGGCGCGTGGCCGCAGGATACAGGTAGGTCCCGAGAGGCTCGCCCTCCAGCACCCGGAGGAGCACATCGGGCTCGCGTCCCGCCACGATCACCGTAGCCGCCCCCGAGCGCGCCGCCTTTTGCGCGGCGGTGAGCTTGGTACGCATACCGCCACGGCCCAGCTCCCCGGGATTGCCGGCCATGGCCATATACACGGGATCGCCGGCTGGGGCCACTGACACGAGGCGCGCGGCCGGGTTGACCCGCGGATCCTCCTCGTAGAGACCCGATTGGTCGGTAAGGATGATGAGCACATCCGCCTCAATCAGATTGGCCACGAGCGCCGCCAGGGTGTCGTTGTCGCCGAAGCGGATCTCCTCGGTCGCAACCGTATCGTTTTCGTTGATGATCGGCACCACGCGCAGCGACAGCAGCGCGCGCAAGGCGCTCCGGGCGTTCAGGTAGCGCTTGCGGTCGGCCAGGTCATCATGGGTCAACAAGACCTGGGCCGCGTGCTGGCCGTGCCGCGAAAACGCCGTCTCGTAGGCCTCGACGAGCCCCATCTGGCCGAGCGCCGCCAGGGCCTGCAGCTCGTGGAGGGCGCGTGGGCGCTTCTTGACCCCGAGGCGCTGCATGCCGCAGGCCACCGCCCCGGACGACACCAGCACCACATCGCGCCCTGCCGCGCGCAGCCGGGCCAACTGGGCCACCCAGCCCTCGACGGCCGCCCGATCGAGCCCGGCGCCGTGGTTGGTGAGCAGACTGCTACCAATCTTCACCACCAGTCGCCGCGCGGGCTTCAGATCGCTACGCATCCTCGGCCTCCGCCCCTGCGGCCTCACCGTCCGGATCCGACGCTACGGGCCCTAGGGCCTCGAGGCGCTGCATCAGTCGACCCATGAGCGCCGAGCACCCGAGCCCCTTGATGGCCGATACCGCCGCATAAGGGCCCTCCCAGCCGAGCGCTGCGCACAAGGCCTCGACGCGCGCGTCGCGCTCGGCTTCGGGCCACAGATCCACCTTATTGAAGACCAGCCAGCGCTCTTTACCACCGAGATCGTCATGGAAGAGCCGCAACTCCTCCTCGATGACACGCACGTCCGCGACCACATCAGCCGCGGGGTCGAGGGGGGCTACGTCGATAAGATGCAAAAGCAGCCGCGTGCGCGATAGATGGCGCAAAAACTGCGTGCCGAGCCCCGCGCCTTCGTGGGCGCCTTCGATGAGCCCCGGGATATCGGCGATCACAAAGCTGCGCTGGCGCTCGACGGTCACGACGCCGAGTTCCGGGTGCAAGGTGGTGAATGGGTAATCGGCAACCTTGGGCCGCGCCTCGGAAACCGCGCGCAGAAACGTCGACTTGCCGGCATTCGGCAGACCCACGAGGCCCACATCAGCCAGCACTTGGAGTTCCAGGAAGAGTTCGCGGGCCTGCCCCGGGGCACCGGGGATGGTCCGGCGCGGGGCGCGATTGGTGCTGCTTTTGAAATGGGTATTACCGACCCCACCGCGACCGCCTTGGGCCACACAGAGGCGCGCGCCATCGCGGGTCAGATCACCCAGGAGCTCGCCAGTCTCTGTATCGCGCACGAGCGTGCCGATGGGGACTGCGACGATGAGATCAGACCCGCTGCGGCCCGAGCGCTGCCGCCCCGACCCGCCCTCGCCGTTCGGGGCGCGAAACTGCCGGGTGTAGCGGAAATCCGCCAGGGTGTTGAGGCCGCTGCGGGCCTCAAAATAGATACTACCTCCGACCCCGCCGTCCCCGCCATCGGGTCCCCCGCGCGGCACGAACTTCTCGCGACGGAAGCTCAGGGCCCCATTGCCCCCATCGCCCGCATGGACATGGATGGTGGCCTCATCAACGAACTTCATGGATCCCTTCCCGAAGACGCCGGGGCCGCGGCGGTGAAGCCCTTAAGGGGCCGAGTCGACGCTGACCGTCTTGCGACGCTGCGGTCCCTTGACCTCGAACACCACGTGCCCCTCGGCACAGGCGAACAAGGTGTCATCCTTGCCGATGCGGACGTTGCGGCCGGGATAAAAGCGCGTGCCGCGCTGACGGACGATGATATTGCCGGGGTTGACCTTCTGGCCCCCGAAGCACTTGATGCCTAAGCGTTTCGACTCGGAGTCGCGACCGTTGCGTGAACTACCGCCTGCCTTTTTGTGTGCCATGACCGCTCCTTACGCCTGCGCCGACTGTTCGCTCTTGCCCGCAATGGCCAAGATCTTCAGTTCCGTATAGTTCTGGCGGTGACCGGCGTGCTTGCGGTAATGCTTGCGCCGACGGGTCTTGAAGATCCGGATCTTCTCGCCGCGGCCGTGGCTCTCGACACGCGCGGTGACCGTCTCCGACAGGGCCGGGGCACCGACGCGAACGTCCGCGCCATCGGCGATCAGCAGGACCTTGCCCAAGGTCACGTCCTGACCCACCTCGACCGGCAGCGTCTCGACCCGCACGGTCTCGCCCACTGCCACCCGATATTGTTTACCACCTGTCTCGATCACCGCGTACATGCGTTCAGTAACTCCCCAACCGGCTTTGTTCTCGAAGGACCGGCCGGGTAGACCGGGCGGCCCGTTAAAAGCGGCGATTCTAGTGGCTTTG
>JAJYHM010000035.1 GCA_021784755.1 Pseudomonadota bacterium | reverse complement strand
CTTCAGGCTTTGGCTGTGTGGCTACTACTACCCATTGGGTAGCGGGCCCTCCAAATAAGCGGCATGCCGCGATGGCGGCTTTGTAGCAGCCCGTTCCGAGACTGTCAACGCCCCCGGGGGGCACCCCCCGAAAGAAATCAAAACCGAACTCCGCCGTCTCTCACCCCCTCGCGTGCGGACCCTGGGTGCGGTCGTCAACACCCCTCTCCCCGCGAGCCTTCGGTCGTCTCTTCGCTGGGGACCTAGGAGATCGCCGCCCCCTCCCCGCCATCCCTCCGGCACCGGGGCCCCGGCACCCAGGGTCACCCGGGTCGAGCGATCAGGCGTCTGGGCGAGGCCCCGCCGCCTCCCATAAACCCCCGGCGCGTCACGAACGCCCTATTCCGCCGCCCACTGCCGGGTGGCAATCCCCTGACCGAGATCCAGATCCTTCAAGCGCCTACGCACCTCGAAGAGCTTTTCGAGCAGGGCGGGCTCGGTGCGCTCATAGCCCTCGGCGTTTGGCACGCGCTTGACCACGACACCCAGGAGCTCCGTGATGGCGTTGCCGATCGAGTTCTGGCTTATGGTGACGATCAGCTTGCCCGTATCGTTGCGATAAATGAGCTGCTTGAATGCCGGTTGCCAGCGAATGGCGGCGGCGTAGCGCGCGTCCCGTATGCAATGGTCGCGCACCATCTTCGCCGTCTTCAGGAAGTCGTTATTGAAAAGGAGCTTGTCCTCCACGAGTTGCGGGAAATAGATGTCGCGCGGTATCGGCGCGTTGCGCGTCGACACCTGCCCAAAGAAGGTCCGGTAGAAGTCAATAAAGCCCTTCAGGATGGTGTCGTACTCCTTCCAGAACTGCACCTTCTTTAAAGATTCTACGCCCCCCTGGACCTCCCAACTCGGCAGGCCCTGTGGGTAACCTGTGAGCGCGATCTTGCAGGAACCGTGCTCGCAGGTCTTTAGGATCTCGAGATCGAGGCCGGCGAAGAAATCGAGATACACCTTGCGCATGTGGGCCTGGAAGAGCGAGTTTTGCCCGCCATCGGTGAGATTCGGGTTCTCGGGATCCGCCATCGGCGCATCCCGCAACTGCGCCTTGTCGAACACGATGAAATGGTTATGCAGCATACGGATGCTGGGCACGCCTGGAGACGTCAGCGGCCAAGTAGCATCCAGGCTCGCCTCGCCCGACAGCACTAGGGCCCGGTCGGGGTCGGGATAGCGCTCGAGCATATAAGCGATTATGACCTCGTTCATGCGGTTCCAGATATTCTTCACATGATCGGGCACCTGGGTGCGTCGCGCGGGACGACCCAACGGATCGAGTATGCTTTGTGATGTATTGTAAATGATGGATGTATCGAACTCGTTGCTATGCCCCAGAGCCTTACGATAGAGGAGCAAGCCTTCCGGGTTGCAAAGCAGGCCGTTGTTGCTGGTGAGATCCGTGAGATTTTCCGTGCTATTGAAAAATTCATTGGGCTTCATTCCCTCCGGCACGTCGAGCGGAATCGGACGGAAGAAATTGGTGATCTCTCTGGGACCCACCTGCATCGTTTGGCACCTCCTGGCTGCGAGAAGACTCCACGCGCGCTACCGCTGCCCGCGGCGCGTGCTCGGTCGCGGACGTCTTGAGCACGCACGCAGACGGCTCTTAGTATAAGACCCAGGCGCTGCAATGGCACGCCCGGTCGACTCCATGAGCCAGGCTCTCCGGCAATCGCGAGAACACAGGACATGGGTCATTGGCAGAATTTATTGCCGCATGGAAACGACTTGGGGGCAAGGCCTCCAGGCGTTCATGGCTCCCCCGCCCGCCCCGCGCGGCGGCTACAGGCCCGGTCCTGGGTTCGCCGCAGACATGGCCGACGTCTATCGCAGCCGTCGATCTCCTCGTGTAGCATAAGCGCATGATCACTATCACGACCCTCAGGCCTTCCTGTCCTTGGCCTTCCATCGCCTGGTAAGCTCGCTTGCGCACTCCTAAGGCCTTAGTGCCCTTACTCGAAGACGGGCTCATCGACCACGTCATTCAACCCTTGCGCAGCGGCAAGGAGGCCGACCTCTTCATCGTCGAGACCTCCCAGGGCGTGCGCTGCGCCAAGGTTTACAAAGAAGCGCGCAGCCGCGGCTTTCGACAAGCCGTGCTCTATCAGGAGGGACGGGCCGTACGCAACAGCCGACGTGACCGCGCCATGGCCAACAAGTCGCGTTTCGGGCGTCACGAACGGGAGGAAGTCTGGCAGAACGCCGAGGTCAGCGCCCTCTTCACGCTCGCCGACGCAGGGGTACGCGTACCCAAACCCTATCTTTGCGTGGACGGCGTACTGCTCATGGAGCTTATCGTCGATGATGCCGGAGATCCCGCGCCGCGGCTTTCGGACCTGGTTTTCACCGAGGATGAAGCGGCGACCATCCACGCGGCCCTCATGCGCGACGTTGCGCGCATGCTGTGTGCCGACATTGTTCACGGTGACCTCTCCGAATACAACGTCCTTTTGGATCGCGCGGGTCCTGTCATCATCGACCTGCCGCAGCACCTGAGCGCGGTTGCGAACAATAGCGCCGCGGCCTTCTTCGTGCGCGACATCGACCACCTTGCAACCTTCTTCGGGCGCTTTGCCCCAAAGCTTGCGACAAGCGACTATGGGCGCGAGATGTGGGCCCTCTATCAGGCGCGCGCCCTCGGACCGGAAACGCCCTTGACGGGGACCTACCATCCCGAAACGACAGCGCCCGATATCGCCGCGGTCCTGCGTGAAATCGACGCGGCGCGGCGCGAAGAAGAACAGCGCCGGGCGCGGCTTGCCGCGCAAGCCGAGACAGGGTCTGTCGAATAAAGGCAATCCATTCGCCGTAACCACGAGCATCAAGCAGCGCCTCCCGGTCCAGGCATCCCGCAGACTTCGCGCGCGACAAGGGCGCAAGACGCGCAATGGCGCGGGCGACGATTGCACCCAAAGAGTGTAAGCGCGGGCCCCCCACAATCCCCGCCCTATCGCGCCCAGGCCTGGATACCGACTAGAATATCGCCAACGCAAGAACAACAGTCGGGCTCGAGGACGGCACGTCGCGTATGAACCAAAGCCCGGGATGTGCGTACACCTTGGACGGCGCGCCACCGACCCATGAGAAGAAGCCCATAGCGCTCGGGAGTCCCGCCTTCCGGCGCGTGAACATCGCGCTCTTCGGGGCCGGGCTCTCGACGTTCAGTACGCTCTATTGCGTGCAACCGCTCATGCCCACGTTTTCGCACTACTATCGGGTCAGCCCCGCCGATAGTGCGCTATCGCTCTCACTCACCACCGGGGTACTCGCGGTCGCCATGCTTTTCGCAGGTACCCTCGCCGATCGCTTCGGCCGCAAACCCGTGATGACCGCATCCCTTCTGCTCTCGGCCTTGCTCGTGCTCGCGACCGGCCTTGCCGCCAATTGGGTGGTACTACTTCTCATGCGTGCACTGCTCGGGATCACCTTGAGCGGTGTGCCCGCCGTGGCCATGGCCTACATCAACGAGGAGCTCGCGACGGATGCGGTGGGCCTCGGCATGGGGCTCTATATCGGCGGCAGCGCCGTGGGCGGGATGTCCGGGCGCCTGCTCTCCGGGGTCTTGGCGAGCGTTTGGGGTTGGCGCGCGGCGCTTGCCGTGATCGGCTTAGGCGCCTTGGTCGCTACCGCCCTCTTCTGGTATTCCCTACCGCCCGCGCGACACTTCAAGCCACGCCATGTCCCCTTGCGCGCGGCCATCGCGAGCCTTCGTGGACCGTTTCAGGACGTGGGTCTGCGGTGGCTGTTCGCGGAAGGCTTTCTGCTCATGGGCATCTTCGTCACATACTACGACTACCTGGGCTACCGCTTGATGGCCGCCCCCTACCGCATGAACGAGGCGACCGTCGGGCTTCTCTTCAGCGTCTATCTCGTCGGTATCTTCAGCTCATCCTGGATGGGGCACAAGGCCGGGCGCATCGGCCGGCGCAAGGTCTTCTGGACGGCCCTCGCCCTACTTCTCTTCGGCGTTGTCCTGAGCTTCGGCACTCAAGTCCCTCTGCTATTGCTCAGCATCACGACGCTCACCTTCGCCTTCTTCGGTGGCCACTCGATCGCAAGCAGCTGGGTGGGGCGACGCGCGCAGGCGAAGACCCAGGCCGCATCGCTCTATCTCTTCTTCTATTATCTGGGCTCGGCCTTCATAAGCACATGCGGCGGGGTTTTCTATGCGCGCTGGGGATGGAACGGCGCGGCCGTCCTGCTCACGGTTCTCGCCGTCGCGGGCCTTGGCATCGCTTGGCGTCTGCGCAGGCTCGTGCCCATCCAGACCCTCGCGCCGCTCGAAACCCTCATTGCGCCACCCGGTCGCTCGCCGCAGACCTAGCGGAGGAAACGCGTGGCGCGACCACCCCGAGGGAATCATGCTTACTGTCGATCGCCGTGGCGCGACACCCCCTTATCCGGCGGCGACATAACCGTCGCGGGCCCCATGCACGACGCCCACAGACCCAAGGCACGCCCAAATTCGGGCGTCCCGAAAGACGCGCCGCGTCAGGCCCTGGATCTTGGCCACAAGTGTCCTGGATCCACATTAATCGAGAATAGTAGCAACCCGATTGTTTGCACTGAGCACTCCAAGAGTATTGTAAATACTGCTGCTTCAATCGATGGCCTTTTGTATGCCACCGATGAGCAAATCAATGTCCGCGTTCGGGTTGGCCGCGACCATCCGAAACCAGCGCTCTCCCGCTATAGTCGTTATCGATGTAGCTCCCGTAGGTAATTTCCTCGACAATCGATCGAATTTGCCGCTGTCACGCGGTCTCCAGACTACGATTCCCGTTCTTGGCTGGGCCAGAAGACGCAGACGCGAATCGCTGTCCACGAACTCCGCTAGGCGATCAGCCAGACTTACGCATCGCTCAATTCGAGCAGCAATACCCGCGCGACCCCACGCGAGAAGTGTTGCCAATAAAGGTACTGCCGTCGCGCCATGCGACCCAAGCACGCCGACGTTCGGTACCGCAAGATACGCGCCACCAAAACTGATGGCGGCGTGCGCAGTCGCTGTGTCCCGGAAAAAGATCAGCGCGGACTCCTTCGGCTGAAATAGCCACTTGTGCGCCGAGGAAGAGACCGAATTCGCTCGCTCGATCCCGGACAGTCGGTCAGCGTGTGCGCACAGACGTAGCGGTCCCGCCCACGCCGCATCGACGTGGGTCCAGGCGGCACGCCCAGAAAGATCGAGTGGATCGATAGCCCCGGTAGCTGTAGTCCCAGCAGTGAGAACCACAGCTGCCCGCTTGAGATCACTCGGAAGCGAATCGGCCACGAGGGCACCACAGTGATCCGTAGGAAGCGCCCGGTAGCGCAGCCCGAGAATATGAGCGGCCTTTGCAACCGACAGGTGTGAGCACTCCGATGCGACTACCTCCTGGACGCCGGCACATTCCCGGGCAGCCCAAAGCGCCGTCAGGTTCGCAAGCGTAGACCCCGGTGTCATGTGTCCGCCGGTCATGCCAAAAAAAGGTGCGAGCCACGCGACGGCCAGTTCTTCTATGCCGCGCGCCACTGGCGCAGTGGCGGGATGCAATAGATTTTGGTTCAGTGACGCGTTCCATAGAGTCGTTGCCCAAGTGATCCACGGCGTGGGGGGGTCCATGTGGGCAAACGACAACGGCGCGCCCAAGCGGGCGGCGCTCCCCAGAATGCTAGGCGCCAATGCGTCAAGTGCAGCATCGGATCCGATCCCTGTTTCAGGTAATTGAGCCGGCATTTGAAACGGATTGCCGTCATGAAATACGCTTTCCAATAGATCGATGGCACGCAGCAATCCTTGTCTATTGTTTAAAAACTCCCCGTCCACCGATCTAGCCTCCGATTAGTAACACCCGTTTGCGTATCAGGGCAATAACGATTGTTACTTGGCAATCGCTTCATGAACCTTTCAATTACCCACAAATTGAGCACCAAACTGGAAACCGAATGCGATGTCCGACATCCGGGGCATGCCCCGCCAGATGACGATGTTGCGTGGCGGAGGATCGCGAGCTCCGTCAAGAGTGCGGCCGGGACGTGCTAGCTGTCTCAAGCAGGGTCGGATCGCGGGGGATCGTCGGCCGCGGGCGATTTGCCGATCGGCAGCGAGGCGAGCGAGGAGATCGACGCCTGCTCGGCGTCGGACGGCCCGATCCATCTCGTCAGCGACCTGACGTCGCGGTTCATCGCACTTCGCGCGTGCGCGCCGCAGTGACACGTCTGGATAGACGCCCAGCGATAGCAGCTTTCCCCTTCCCCCGACGGTGAAACGGAATCGCCACCAGTGGGCGCGGTTGGGGCGGACGATGAGGTACAGGCCCCGCTCGTCGTAGAGCTTGTAGGGCTTCTCGCGCGCCTTGGCGTTGCGGATCGCCAGTTCTGTGAGGGCGGACACGGATAGTTACCCCAAATCGCCAAAACTACCCTTGCATTTACCCCTGCAAAGGCTCGGGTGTCAACCGACGCTATCGGATGACCTTTGTACCTAATTCATTGATTGCCTTAGTAGCTCGCTTTTTGATCCACGGGCATCGGATCGGGTAAGAGGTAGGATTGGCGGAGAGGGAGGGATTCGAACCCCCGGAAGGTTGCCCTTCAACGGTTTTCAAGACCGCCGCATTCGACCGCTCTGCCACCTCTCCAAGCGCCTAGGATAACGTCTCAACGATGGCAACTCCACCCTCGCTAGAGGCCTGCGGCCCCAAAAAGGCTTCCCGGGCGGTTCCGGTCTTTTTTGCGGACATCCGGGGCACCGCCTCCCCCTGCCGGCAAGCGGCGGGGCGGGACCGCGTAGATCGACCAGCCACTATCTCCGCAACCGATATCACTGTACATGGAGCATTGCAGTGGAAGAGACCCCATCTTGCATTACCGGTCCCGTGGGCCTAAGGTTCCGCAAAGGGCATCCCCGTGCCCACAGACCCGCTCCCTTGGCGCGATGGTACAAGAACGATATTGGCGGCACGCGGACCGCATGACCACGCCCGGACCGTGCAGGCTCCCATGAGTCGACAGATCACCTCGATCAAAACCGTCCCACCACACCTTGCCTCGGTGCTGGTGCGCCCGCGGCTTCTCGAACAGCTCGACGCCGGATGCCGCCAGGGCATCGTGTGGGTCATGGGCCCCCCAGGGGCCGGCAAGACCACGCTCGTAAGCGACTACATCAGCACACATAGCGCGCCGCCGCTGTGGTATCGAATGGATAGAGAGGATCAGGACCCCGCCACGTTCTTCCATTATCTGAGCCTGGCCGCGCAACGCGCCTACCCGCACGAGCACCTCCCCCTCCCGGTCCTGACACGCGAGCGTCAGCCGGGCCTCGTCGCCTTCGCGCGCCGTTACTTCGAGACCCTCTCAACGCGCACCCGCCAGCCCTCCCATTGGATCTTCGACGACTTCCAGGAACTCCCGGACGATGGCCCCACCTGCGCGTTGCTCTGCGCGGCCATGGAGGCGGCCAGCCCTGACCTTGCCATCATCGTCATAAGTCGCAACCCGCCGCCTTCGGCCATGGCGCGCCTGCAGGTGCATGGCCGCGTCACGGTCATCGAAGGGGGGGCCCTGGCGTTTTTGCCGGACGAGGCCCTGGCGCTGGCCCGAACACGCAAGGCAACACTCGACGAAGCCGCTATAGCCGTGGCCCACGCCGCCACCGAGGGATGGGCCGCAGGGCTTGCGCTGATCTTCGAGGAATCCCGCACAGTCGGCGCACAGGGTCTCCCCCCACCCGACCGCAGCCGGGGGCTACTCTTCGATTATTTTATGAATGAGATCTTCGAGGGCCTGCCCGCCGATACCCGGGATATCCTCATGACCACGTCGCTCGTGCCCAACGTGACGCCCTCCATGGCCGCCGCTCTGTCGGGCCATGAGCACGCAGGTCGCGTTCTAGCCACCCTCGCGCGGCGCAACTATTTTACCGTGCGACTTGCGACCGACCCCGAAACCTATACCTACCACGCCCTGTTCGGTGCCTTTTTGCGGGCGCGCGCCGCGGAGGGCCTCGGGCCCGAACGTCTCGCGCAAACCCGGATCGCAGCCGCCCGCCTCCTCGACCAGGCGCAGGCCCCCGATCTTGCTGCGACCCTTCTCATCGAGGCACAGGACTGGGCGACACTCGAGGACCTCTGTATCCGGCAAGCGCCGGCTTTGCTCGCACAAGGGCGCACCGCGGTGCTCACGCGCTGGATCGCGGCCGTGCCGGCCCCCATGCGCGAGACATCGCCTTGGCTAGCCTATTGGCAAGGGGCGTGCGAGACCTCATGGGCTGCGTCACGCGCCCTCTTTGCGCGCGCCTATGCGCTCTCCGAGGGATCGGCGTGCACCCGGGTGCGATTCCTGTCATGGGTGGGTGTCGCGGAATCCATCTATCTATCCTGGGACGATCTGGCCTCAGGTGACGCGTGGCTTATAGAGTTCGATACCTTAATCGCGCGCTGCCCGACCTTCCCGGACGACGCGACTGAGCGGCGCGTCGTGAGCGCGATCGTGGCCTTGATGGTCATCCGGCGGCCGCAACATCCGATGCTCCCGGTCTGGGTCCAACGCCTGCGCAAACTCCTCGACGGGACGCACGAGACCTCCGAACGTCTGGCCATGGTCAACCCGCTCCTCACGTACTACCTTTGGACCGGCGATTTCGCGCAAGCCGGCCTCCTCATCGAGACTCTGAGACGACAGGCACACGCGCCCGCCACCCCGCCCACGCAGCGGCTCGTGTTCGCCGTCATGGAGGGCGCGTATCTTTGGCATACCGGGGGTTTCACGCAATGCTATGAGGCCGTCGAGGCTGCACGGGCACTGGGCGTAGCGGAGGGACTGCACGGACTGGATCAGCGTCTCGCAGCCCAAAGCCTCTACGCGGCCCTGAGCGCCTCGGATAGCGCCCTCGCCAAACGCCTTCTGGCCGAGATCGACGGCGCGCACGACAAGGCCGGACTGCTGCATCGCTCGCATTACCACCACCAAGCCACTTGGTTCCATATGGTCACCGGCGATTGGTCACGCGCCCGCGGCCACAGTCAGGCGGCGCTGGCCCTCGCCCGCGGGGCCGGCAGCCCCTTCCCGCGCGCTTTATGTCACCTCCATGCGAGCCTGCTCGCGACGGCCTCGGGCAAACCCCAGGAGGCCCTCCCTCATGCGCACGCCGTCGCGCGCATGGGCTCGATGCTACGCAGCGCGCTCCTCACCTACGCAAGCGGCCTCGTTCTGGCCCAGTGTGCGCTCGCGCTCGGCAACGAGGAACATGCGCGCACCATCCTTGCCGCGGCCTTCCGCCTGGGTTCTGAGCGCGGCTACGTCAATTTCGATGGGTGGCTACACGAGATCATGGTCTCGCTCTGCGCCTTCGCGCTGACCCACGACATCGAGCCCGCCTACGCCCGCACCTTGACCCACACACGGGGGCTCCGACCACGCGATTCGACGCACGCAAGCGCGCATTGGCCGTGGCCTGTGCGCATCCATACCTTTGGCGGGTTTCAGGTCGAGATCGCCGACAAACCGCTGGCCACTGCGGGTAAAGGGCCCCTACGGCCCATGGATCTGTTGAAGACCCTAATCGCCCTGGGCGGGGAGCGCGTCCCCGAGCCCCAGCTCGCCGAGACCCTCTGGCCAGACGCGGAAGGCGATGTCGCTCATGGCGCGCTCGCCACCACCCTGCACCGCCTGCGCAGCCTGCTCGGCGACCGCCGCGCCTTGCGTCTCGAGGGGCGGCGCATCTCCCTGGACCGGGGGATCGTCTGGCTGGACACCTGGGCCTTTGAGGGGGCGCTTGAAGAGGGCGCGCGGACCGTCGCCCTGGATACAGCCGGACTGGCCGCGCAGGAGCGGGCGCTGCAGCTCTACTGCGGCGCCTTCCTGCCGGACGAGGAAGCCGCGTGCATCATCGGTGCGCGCGAACGCCTCCGATCGAAATTCCTACGTCACCGAAAAGCGCTCAGTCTCGCCTGGGAGCAGACCTCCGCGCCCTTGCGTGCACTCGAAGGGTATCAGCGCGCCATCGAGGTCGAACCCTTTGCCGAAGAGGTCTACCGCGACCTCATGGCGTTTCATTGTCGCGCCGGGCAATACGCCGCCGCAGCTGCGATCTATGAACGCTATGCCAAGCTCCTGGACGCGGCCTTCGCGCGCAAGCCCGGCACCGAGATCGAACGTCTCTACCGAGGCCTACCGCGACCGCGGGACTAAGCCCAATCGGGGTCCGGCGCGCACCGTGGAAAGCGGCAGGCCAAGGGCCGGGCTCTCCGACAGCATCCACGCTGACCAACGGAAACGGGGCGCGGTCAAGCCCAAAAAACCGCCCGATGATCCGGTCTCGGACCACCGGGCGCAATGGCCTGCACTCCCCCTACCAGCTGAAACTCGCCGCACCGCTCACCCCGGTGTCCGAGCGGCCACCATTACTCGACACGGTGAGCGCCCCGGCCCAGTGTTGGCCGAAACGATGCTGATAGCTGATGGCCAGCGCCCCCTGGCCGTTATAGACCGACGTGCCCAAGGCCAGGGCGTTGGGGCGCTGTCCCGCCGCCGCCTCGGCCTCGGCCGCCGCCGCTGCGCCACTCACCGCCCCGACATTGTCGGCGAAGCGCCGCGCGGTGCCGGTGACCGTCTCGATCGCACCCTGCATCTGGCCAAGATTCACAGCGTCGTTCGGGGCCGTACCCGGCGCGACATTCGTGATCTGCCGATCAAGACCGGTCGCGGCATTACCGACGCTCACGGAGTTGTCGCGATTGGCTACCGACCCCTGACCCAGGGCCACTGAGTTTGTCCCGTTGGCCGTGGTGTTGGCACCAAGCGCCGTGGAGTTACTGCCGTTGGCAACCGCATTACTGCCCAAGGCCGTGGTCGGGTCGGCGTTGGCCTGCGCACCCGCCCCGATGGCGACCGAACCCGCGTATTGGGCTACTGCTCCCTGCCCCTCGGCGATGGTCCCAAGCCCAGTCGCCTGGGCCGCGGTGCCGATCGCGATCGCGCTGCCGCCGTTGGCGGTGGTGCCGGGACCCGTCGTCCCGCCTCCGGTCTTGGCGGCGGCACTGCCTATGGCGATGTTATTGTTGGTCTGCGCGCCGCTTGCGACCTTGGTGGTCGCCGTGTCGCCTACAGCCACATCACCGACTCCGGCGGCATTCGTGCCCTCGCCTGTGGCGGTGGCGTAGTTCCCGCTCGCCGTGGCCAAATCGCCGGTCGCCGTACTCTCCGTACCGCTTGCGGTGCTGTAGTTTCCGATGGCGGTGCTGGCCGCCCCGCTTGCGGTGCTCACACTACCCATCGCGGTACTGAAGTCCCCGGTCGCCAAGCTGTGGTTCCCGACGGCGCTACTGGCAAGACCGCTCGCAGAGCTGTAATCACCGGCCGCCGTACTATCGTTGCCGGAGGCGATGCTGTAGGCCCCAAAGGTTGAGGCGTACAGGCCGCTTGCGGTACTGTTGTAGCCTACGGCCGAAGTCTGTTGCGCATTCGCTATGCTTTGGTTCCCGAGGGCGATGCTGGCGAGACCACTTGCCGTACTGCCGTTGCCGGCCGCAAGACTATCGTTGCCGGAGGCGACGCTGGCGACTCCAAAGGCGGCGGCATACAGGCCGCTTGCGCTGCTCTCGTAGCCTACGGCCGAAGCATCGAGTCCGCTTGCCGCGCTCGACGTCCCGACCGCCACACCATCGCTGCCACTGACTGCCGCGCTGTTACCGATCGCCGTGCCCGCGTTGCCCGTCACTTGGCTTGAGACCCCCACTGCGGTACCCCCGGCGGCACTCGCGCTGGCGCCCGCGCCGCTCGCGATCGAATAATTGCCAGAAGCTCGGGCATCGTAGCCCGACGCGACGGCCTGATAGCCAGCGGAACTATATGGACCGATCGCGACACCGTACCCTGTAGCGTTAGTCGCCGTGGCACCATTGCCGCACGCGATGTTATTGGTCGCGTCCTGTTGACAGACCCCGTTGGTCGCACCCGGTACCGCACTCCCTCCTGTCGCCGCCCACGCCGGTGCCGCACCCACAGCAGCCCACACCGCAACAACGACGACCCGCCACCCCCTCTTACTGCTCGTCTTCATAGATCCCCCTTCTGTCATGCGCCTTACACCCGCTTGCGCTTCACCACCGGACCATGATCCGATGCCTCCCAGCCGCGGCGTGTCTCATTCACTACGCCCTACGGCCCACCGGAGAATCGCCGCCAAGCGGACCATCCCCGGGTCTCGGCGCTGACATTAAGGGTGCGGGGGTTACAAATCGGGTACAGCGCAGAGCGTGGCGCGTATCACACCGAGCAAGGAGATCTAATGGCTGCCCCTCCCACCCGACGCCTCTTTCCCACGCCGTCCCATGGCCTCTCTGGGCCGCGGGATGCCACGAGCGGGGCACCAATCCCGAGGAGCGCCCACTGATCGGCGGGACGCGGCGCGCGGGAATAACATCTCTGGGAATACTGCAATATCGAGGACTTGCCATCGTGGATTTCGTTACGTCGTCGCCCCCCCGGCTCGCCGACATTGGGGATGCGTTAGCCTTCGCATTTGGGGCGTCGTAGCGCGGGAACCCAGGTGGCACCGAGTCGGCGGTTCAAACCCTGGTCGGACGCGCCATCCCTGGCTCCCGCCACGGCTCTGCCACCGGGGACAACTCTCAGGCGGTCATCGTCGAGCAGTCGATCGAGAAGGCTGGACTGCGCTGTTTGCCCTGAAAAACGCAGGAGGACACCATGCAACACGTAACCAAATGGATAACTCAGCCCCGACGCGAGTCGCCCGGGCCTCTGCCGAGCGGGGAGCGCCGAACCGCAGAGCGAGCGCGCGATGGCGCGGCTGTGGATCCGCATGACGCGGATTTACGGCCACCGCTGGACGTCCAGTTTCGGCGAAACGGATGACGGCACGTGGGCGAAAGGCTTACGTGGCCTAAGCGGGGACCAAATTGCGCTCGGGCTGTCGCGGTGGGTGGTGGGTGGAGAGGCATGGCCGCCAACGTTCCCCGAGTTCCGGGCGCCGTGCATACTCGCTGCCGAGGACCTGGGACTGCCATCCCGGGACGCCGCCTACCGCGAAGCCGCGATGGCGGATCGAGACCACCGATGGAGCCACCCCGCGGTCTATGCGGCCGCGCAGGCGGCGGGCCTCTATGAGCTCCGCACGCTCCCGGAGTCCAAAAGCCGTCCCCCGTTTGAGCGGGCCTTTGAGATCGTGACATGCCGCGCCCTGGCCGGCGAACAGTTCGATTCGTCGGTCCCCCGGGCCTTGGAGAACATCTCGATGCCCCCGCAGCCCGAGGTCGCGGAAGCGGCGTTGGCCACGATGCAGCTATACTGCGTCGCTAGGTCGGTAGGTGGAATATGGTCCGTCGACGTATTTTTTTCTTAAGCCCCTTATCTGACCAGCAATTCTCAATGTGACAACGGCCCGTAAGTACTCGATGGCATGGGCGCGCGCCGATAAGCACCTAACGCCCGGCTAGGCGTCCTCAAATACCCTCGTCCTGACGCCGTCACCGGGTGTTCCGGGCTCTTCCGCCATATCGGCCGGGCTTCTACGCTTCACATTGAGAATTGCTGTTATCTGACTATGCGGTTGGCGCCCCGCAGGGAGTTTATGCGATAATTCGCCAAGCCGAGTGGATCTGGATGCTGGTAATTGGCGGGGTTGGAGAGGTTGGATGAAGTCCGATACTTTCTCTCGTTCAAGAGTTGATGAGCTCGGAGGCCGCCTTCGAGTAGGAGTTACAGACTCGGATCTTCGGCTGCTTGACGAGTATCGGAAGTCATTTCGCGAAGATTATGATCGCGTAGTCGAGGCGCTGCGCGCTCGTATAGGCCTTGAGCTGAGTGGCCGACCGGCCAAGTCGACCACTGCCATCGTTGAGAAGCATAAGCGCGGATCGATTCGTCTTTCCCAAATGTAGGACATTGCCGGTTGCCGAACCACCGTAGTGGATATTGCTACACAGAACGCAATTGTTAGCGCGATAGCCGGCATATTTCCGGCCACTATTATTGATCGTAGGCAGCGCCCAAGTCACGGCTATCGTGCGGTTCATGTAATTGCTCGGCCAAACATTCTTCCGATTGAGGTTCAAGTTCGTACTAGGCTTCAGCACTTATGGGCTGAGATATCGGAGAAGCTTGCTGACCAGTTAGGTGTTGACGTGAAGTATGGGGGCGGACCGCATATGGCTCGCCAATATTTGGATCATATGGGAAATATAGTGAAGCGGTTTGAAACTCTAGAATCTCGCGCTATGACAGCCCGTACAGAAGATGTAAAAGGAGCACTGGAAGCACTTAAGAATGACATTCAACAAATCCTAACTAAATTTGTTTAATGTGAGAATGAGTCATTATGATCTTCCTTGTACAATATAATCGGCAAACAAGTGTGTTGGAGTCTATTAAAGAGTTTCGCGATGAGGAACGTAAGACAGCTGAGGCAGAGCGCCTTGTGATGGAGATTAAAAATCTGGGGTGTGGGTCTGCAAGAGAGATCGTCTTGCTAGAGGCATTGACAAAAGATAACTTGAGACACACTCATCGACGTTATTTCGAAAAATTGAGCGAACTAACTTCGTATTCAAACAACGTTTTCACTGATGTCGCGTAAGTTTGGAAGTGTCCAAAAGGTAATATGCTGAGATGTAGCGCTGTCCGCTCGGAGGTTATGTGCGCGCTGCGTTATGGCAACTCTGATCTATCACTATATAAAAGCCGTTATGGTACAATAGCGCCAGGAACAACGGATAAAACGCGTGTGTCAGCTCATCTTGGCCACCGGCACTTTCAAGACTCATAGGAAGCCCGCCTGTCGGGAGAAGTTTCTGACGGGTATAAAGAAGGTCGTGCCATGGCAGGTCCCGTCCATGCTCATCCGGGTTTGGCGTCCTGTCGGTCATCTTGACCCATTGCATGATTACTGCTCCATTTCGCTGTCGTGGTTTGGATCTTCCACAGGCGGCGGAAGAATGGCCTCCGCATCCGGGTGACACCCCGCGAGGAAGGCCATCATCTCCGTAGCGTCCTTTGAGAGATAGAAGCGAACCATCTTTTCGTTGAACTCCTGCGCCTTGGCGGCGGGGACGCTGATGGCGTCGATGCCGTGCGACATGAGGATGCCGTTCATCATGAAGCGTGACGTGCGCTTGTTGCCGTCGAAGAAGAACTGCTGCAAGGCACCGAACAGAAAGAAGGCTGTAGCCCGCTCGAACGGCTCACACGCTTGCAGGACAGAAACGCCTTCGCTGAAAACCCGGTTCAGCTCCGGGGCACCGAGCAACGTCGGCAGCGGGGTATAGCGCCCACGCTCACCGAGGCCCACATCCGGGGTATAGTTCGTCTCTCGCCCCTCTCCACGGAACACGCCCCATTCCAAAGCTTCGTTGCAGGCGACGATGCCGTTCAGTTCCGTGAATACCGGCTTGGAGAGCTCAAACTGGCCGCTCTTGACCATCGCCAGTAGGCGCTTGGAGCTTTCTGCAAGACGCAAAACTTGCTCCTGATCGGAAATCTTCCGCCCGCCGACGGTTACGCCATCAAGCAGGGTTTTGACCTCTGGGAACGTAAACGGGTTGCCTTCGAGTACCGATGCGTCCCAGACGAACTCCGGGAGCATCTTGTGGAAGCGGAAGCTGACCCGATCAAGCGAGTGGGACGGGACGGCAGTTGGCACTGACGATCTGTCCCACCGGAAACCAAGAGCATCAAACAGAGCCATATTGTTGCGTCTCAAAAATCACAAAAGACGGCTTTATGATAGCAATACGTTCCGCTCACGTCGATCACACAATACGGATTGTGTATGCAATACATTGCGTTCTCGAAAGAGCCAATCAATCATGGAAATCGGATGCTTTCTGGACGGGCCACGGGGATACCACGTATCCACGAATCCAACCCTATAGTCTCGACAGGTGGCTTTGCGGGACAGCATCTGGGCATTTGTGCTTTATGCGCCAGCATGGTGTTAGTCGCGTCCTAAAGGTGCCGGAGATTCGCGGCTTAATGGAGCCATGCCAAAGCGAGCCCCCTTCCGTGGACGTGGTCGGGAGGCTCCGCCTTCAAGGGGCGGCTTGCAGAGAGGTCGCGCCACCCATGTAGGGGATAAGCGCGTCGGGGATGCGTACGCTGCCGTCGGCCTGCTGGTAGTTCTCGAGCACCGCCACCAGGGTACGGCCCACAGCGAGCCCCGAGCCGTTCAGGGTATGGACCAACTCGGGCTTCTGGCCCGCGGCCCGGACACGGGCATTCAGGCGTCGCGCCTGGAAGTCCCGGAAGTTGCTGCATGACGATATCTCCCGATAGCGCCCGCTCCCCGGGAGATAGACCTCGAGATCGTAGGTCTTGGCCGCGGCGAAGCCCATATCGCCCGCGCACAAGGCCATGACGCGGTAAGGAAGCGCGAGACGTTTCAAGACCGTCTCGGCATGCGCGGTCAGTTCCTCATGGACGCGCGCTGAATCCTCGGCAGCCACGATCTGCACGAGCTCCACCTTCTCAAATTGATGCTGGCGGATCAGGCCCCGGGTATCGCGGCCGGCGGCACCGGCCTCGCTGCGAAAGCAGGGCGTATGACAGACGTAGCGTAACGGCAGGGCCTCTTTGGCGAAGACCATGTCGCGCGCAAGGTTGGTGACCGGCACCTCGGCCGTCGGGATCAGGAAATACGGCAATCCCCCAATCGGAAAAAGGTCCTCGGCGAACTTGGGCAGCTGACCTGTACCGAACAGGCTTTCGCGGTTCGCCATGTAGGGCACATACATCTCGGTGTAGCCGTGCTCCCGGGTATGCAGATCCAGCATGAACTGGATCAGGGCACGTTGCAGGCGGGCGAGCCCCCCACGCAGCACGGCGAAGCGGCTCCCGGCAAGCTTAGCGGCCGCGGCGAGATCGAGACCCTTTAGGCCCTCGCCCAGATCAACGTGATCACGCACTGCAAATGCGAACGCCGGCACGTCTCCCCAGCGCCTCACTTCCACGTTCTCGTCTTCGCTACGGCCATCCGGGACATCGGCCGCGGGGATGTTGGGAAGCGCCGACGCCATCTCATCCCACGCCCCTTGCACGGAGGCGAGTTCCGCCTGCGCGGCGGCCAATGCCTGCGCGTCCTGCTCCTGCCCTGCCATGAGCGCGGCCACATCCTCGCCCTGGGCCTTAGCGCGACCTATGGCCTTGGCGCGGGCGTTACGGCTTGCCTGGCGGTCCTCGGTCTCCTTCTGGGCGACCTTGCGGCGCGCCTCGATGGCCTTGAGTGCATCGATGTCGAGCACGAAACCGCGGCGCGCCAGCAGCCGCGCGGCCTCCTCGGGCTCGGTGCGCAGAAACTTCGGATCTATCATGGCCTGTCAGCTATCCTGTGGGGGTTACGAGTCTAAAGAATTCGAGCAGCGGGGCAAAGCGCGCCGGCGCAGCCTCACCCTGCATCCACGCCCAGAGATCGGCGTCGTTTTCGGTAAGGAAGTCCTCGAAGAGCGTGCACTCGAGCGGCGACAGGCGCGCGTAACTGTCTTCCAGAAAACGGCCAAGCGCCAAATCGAGCTCGAGGAGCCCACGCCTGCAACGCCAGCGTACGGAGGCGGGGGTCATAGTCTGCGCTTGGCGAGCAAGGCCTTGATGCCGCCTATGGCGCGAGCCGGATCCAGCCCCTTCGGGCACACGTCCGTGCAGCTCATGATCGTGTGACAACGATACAGACGATAAGGGTCCTCGAGATCATCCAGGCGCTCGCCGAGGGCCTGGTCGCGGCTGTCGGTCACGAAACGATAGGCCTGCAAGAGCGCCGCGGGTCCCAGAAAGCGATCCGGATTCCACCAAAACGATGGGCAGCTCGTCGTGCAACAGGCGCAGAGAATACACTCGTAGAGGCCATCCAAGCGATCACGCTCCGCGGGCGTCTGGCGCCGCTCGATCTCGGGCTCCGGACCCTCGTCTATGAGCCATGGACGCACCGAGCGATACTGACGATAGAACCCTGACAGATCCACCACGAGATCGCGGATCACGGGCATGCCCGGCAAGGGCCTCAGGGTAATGGGTTCCGTGAGACCTTTAAGTGGCGTGATACAGGCAAGGCCGTTGCGGCCATTGATGTTCATGGCGTCCGACCCGCACACGCCCTCGCGGCACGAGCGCCGGAAACTCAAGCTCTCATCCTGCGCCTTCAGGAGCATGAGGGCGTCCAGCAACATCACGACCCCCTCCAAGGCCTGCGGCTCCAGGACAAAATCCTCCAGCACGGGCCCCCCGCCCTCCTCCGGCCGATAACGGTAGATACGAAAACGCATGCCGGCTACTCCTAGTAGGTCCGCGCCACGGGCGGGAAGGAATCGACAGTCAGGGGCTTCACGCGCACGGGCTTGTAGTCGATGGTCTCGCCCGCACGCAGATAGAGGGTGTGCTTCAGCCAGTGACTGTCGTCGCGCTCCGGGTAATCGACCCGCGAGTGTGCACCCCGGCTCTCATGGCGGGCCGCCGCCGAGACCACTGTGGCAAGCGCTACCTCGACTAAATTCTCGAGCTCCAGAGCCTCGATGCGCGCGGTATTGAAGACCCGGCTCTGATCGCGCAGGCCCGCGCGACCCAGCCGCTCGCGAATCTCGCGCACGCGCCGCACTCCCTCGTCCAGCACCTCTTGCGTGCGAAATACCCCACAGTAACGTTCCATGACACGCCTAAGCTCCGCACCCAGCGCCTCGACCGACTCTTCGCCCGGACGTTCCCACCGGCGCACGCGCTCCACGGCCCGCTCCACCGCCTCGCCGGGTAGGGGACGATGGTAACGCTGCTCCTTCAAGGCACCGAGGATGTGATTGCCGGCGGCGCGACCGAATACGATGATGTCGAGCAGGGAATTGCCGCCCAGACGATTGGCGCCATGGACCGAGACGCAGGCGCACTCGCCCACCGCGTAGAGCCCGGATTGCGGCTCCTCGGGGCCGTGGCGCGCAGGCGCCACCACTTGCCCGAAGCGGTTCGTGGGAATGCCGCCCATAATGTAATGCGCGGTCGGATACACGGGTATAGGTGCGTGCGCCGGATCGATGTGCGCAAAACGCATGACCGTATCGCGTATGCCCGGCAGGCGTTTGCGAATGATCTCGTCGCCGAGATGATCGAGCTTCAGCTCGACATAATCACCGCGCGGACCGCAGCCGCGCCCCTCCGTCACCTCCTTATGGATCGCCCGACTCACCACGTCGCGGCTCGCGAGATCCAAGGCGTGCGGCGCGTAGCGCTCCATGAAGCGCTCGCCGCGACTATTCACGAGATAGCCCCCCTCGCCCCGCGCACCCTCGGTGATCAAGACCCCAAGACCCGCGAGTCCTGTGGGATGGAACTGAATGAACTCCATGTCCTGCAAAGGGATGTCGGCGCGCAGCGCGATACCTAAACCATCGCCCGTATTAATGAGCGCGTTGGTACTTGTGCGATACATGCGTCCCGCGCCGCCGGTGGCAATCAGCGTGGTCTTGCTCTCGATGACGAGCAATTCACCGGTCTCGATTTCGAGGACCACCGCCCCCAGGGTGTGTCCGGAGGCGTCACGCAAAAGATCGATGGCAAAGAACTCATCGAAGAAGTGGGTCTTGGCGCGAATGTTCTGCTGATAGAGTGCATGCAGGATGGCGTGTCCCGTCCGGTCGGCCGCCGCGCATGTGCGCGCCGCCTGCTCACCCCCGAAATTCTGGCTCTGTCCGCCGAATTTGCGCTGATAGATCCGGCCGTCGTCGATACGCGAGAACGGCACGCCGTAGTGCTCGAGCTCGATCACAAGCCGGTTGGCCGCCCGGCAGAGGTATTCGATCGCGTCCTGATCGCCGAGATAGTCGCCCCCTTTCACGGTATCGTACATATGCCAGTGCCAGGAGTCGGGCAGCACATTGCCAAGCGCCGCGTTCACGCCGCCTTGCGCGGCCACTGTGTGCGAGCGGGTGGGGAAGACCTTGGAGACCACCGCCACATGGGCGTCGCCGTCGGCAAGCTGCAAGGCCGCGCGCAGGCCCGCGCCACCGGCGCCCAGCACCAAGCAGTCGAACTGCCGACGCGGCAATCGCACGCTCATGCCCATACCGCCGCGACCCCATAGACCACGAGGGCCAGCAACGCACCCGCGCTCGCCATGAGACAAACGAAACGCCAAGCCGCGTGATGGACATAGTCCTTCAAGATCGAATCGAAACCGAGATAGGCATGTAGGGCGACCGCCGCGAGCCACACGGCAAAACCGATGCGCACAGCCAGACTATGAAAGAGCGCATCCCAAGACCCGAATCGCCAGTGCGGGAGGTCGGCGATCAGGATCACAAGGACCGCCGCCCCGGCGGCGATCGCAAGAGCCGCAGCACGCATGAGCAGAAATCCCCCTGCGCCCGCGCGGCGACTGCCGAGATGGCGATCGCTCAGGGCCATGAAAGCGCCGCCCCCAGGGCCGTCACAGCCGCCAAAACCAAAACCGCAAAGGCGCTCAAGCGCTCCCGGTCGCGCCCGAACCCCCACCCGGCATCCAACAGCAGATGGCGGATGCCGCCATAAAGATGTTGGGCTACGATCCACACCGCCACGGGCCCGAGCGCATGGCCCCAGGGGCCGCGCAGCCGTTGCGCCACCGCCTCGAAGGCGGCCGGCCCCTGCAAGGAGGCGCGCAAGAACGTAAGCGCAAGCCCCACAACCCCGACCAAGAGGAGACCGGTAAGACGATGCAGGATGGAGGCATAGGCCCCGACCGGTAACCGCAGGGTCAGGAGCCCGGCATCGCGTGGGCGTATCGTACTCATTTGCCCTCCCCTAGTCCCGGCAACGGATTTTGTTATCATCGCGGTGCGACATGCCCATGTCGCTCATTATAGGGGGCGCATCATGCAGAGGGAATGGAAGGCCGAATTGATCGAGGCGGGCGGACACGCGGAAGACGATCTGATCGCCGACTACGGGGATCGAAAGGCCGAGGCGCGCGCCGCGCACCGGGGCACCGTATGGAGCGCACTCACCCATATTGGCCTCATCCGCGTCTCCGGGGCCGACGCCACCACCTTTCTGCATAGCCAATTCAGCAATGACATCAAGGGTCTGGGTGAGGCCAGCCAACTAGACGCCTATTGTACGGCGCAGGGCCGCATGATCGCCCTCTTGCGGGTGGCGCATTGCGGAGACGACTACTTTCTCATGATCCCAAAGGCCATCCAAGCCGCCGTCTTGAAGCGCCTCGCCCTGTATATCCTGCGTGCCAAGGTGCAGCTGACGTCGGTCCCGGAATGGGCGATCCTGGGCCTGTCGGGGCCTGCCGCAGCGGAGTGCTTGAAGGAGGCGGGTCTCCCGACGCCGACCCTGCCGGCGGCGGCTACACAGAATGACGTCACGGTCATGGGTATCCCCGGACGCGCGCCCCGATACCTGCTCATGGGGCCGGAAGCCGTGATACGCGGCCTCCCCGAGCGCCTGCCGCAGGCGCTACGCGTGGGGGGCCGGGCGTGGGCCTGGCTCGACATCCAAGCGGGCCTGCCGACCATAGGGACCGAGACCAGCGAAGCCTTCGTGCCGCAAATGGCCAACCTCGATCTCTTGGAGGGGATCAATTTTCGTAAGGGGTGTTATCCGGGGCAGGAAATCGTGGCGCGCACCCATTACCTGGGGCGCCTGAAGCAGCGGATGTATCTGGCGTCACTGCCGGCCGGCACCTCCCTGCCGCCACCGGGCGCCACGCTCGCGGCCCCCAACCTGCCGGGTCAACCGGCCGGCACCGTGGTGGATGCCCAAATCGGTCCCGAAGGCGAGATCGATCTCTTGGCCGTGATTCAAATCAGCAGCCACGACGCAGGTACCGTCCTCTGGCAGGACACTGAGCTTCGCTTTCGCGACCTGCCTTATCCTCTGGCTGCGAGCTGCTGATCCCGGAACACGCGCGCCGTGCGCGTGGCGGGCGGGGCCCCCGGCACGATCTCGTAGAAGGTCTCACCCTTCTTGACCATGCCAAGACCCGAGCGGGCCTGCGCCTCAATGGCGGAGCGTCCGTCTTGCAGACCCTTGACCTCGGCGGCGAGTTGCTCGTCAGTCTTTAGAAGCGCGGCATTGGCACTTGCCAGCGCATGGATATGCTGCTCCCGATGCAAAAGCGCGACCACCCCGCCTTGCCCGAACCAGAGGGCATACTGGGTGAGCACGAAAAGCACCACAACGAGCAGGCCTATCCATTTCCTCATGGGCTAACTATAGGCCCATTCGCTCAGCCTTGGGAATAGGCCTGCCGAGGCGCACGCGCCATCTGGGCCCGATCGCCCTCGAACTCCTCGATGCGCAAGAGTTGGTTGTATTTGGCCATGCGCTCGGAACGCGACAGCGAGCCGGTCTTGATCTGGCCGGCCCCGGTCGCGACCGCGATATCGGCGATCGCGGTGTCCTCGGTCTCGCCGGAGCGATGCGAAAGGACGACGCCATAGCCCGCCGCCTGCGCGCGCTTGATGGTCGCCAGTGTCTCGGTGAGCGACCCGATCTGGTTGGGCTTGATCAGGATAGCGTTGGCCACGCCCGTATCGATGCCGCGCGTCAGGATAGCGCTATTGGTCACGAATAAATCGTCCCCCACGAGTTGTACGCGCGCACCGAGACGCTCGGTGAGACCCTTCCAGCCGGCCCAATCCTCCTCACCCATTCCATCTTCGATGCTGACGATCGGGTATCGCGCCATCCAGCCTTCATAAAGGCCGACCAAAGCGTCGGCATCGAGCGTCCGACCTTCACCTGCAAGCGCGTAGGCGCCCTTGTCATCCATCAATCCGGAAACCGCGGCATCGAGCGCGATCCCCACCTGCCGTCCCGGCGCATAGCCTGCCGCCGTGATCGCCTCCTGGATCAGACCCAAGGCCTCCTCGTTCGTGCCAAGGTCCGGCGCGAAACCCCCTTCGTCGCCCACCGAAGTCGCCAGACCGCGTCCCTTCAGGAGCCCCTTCAAGGTATGAAATATCTCCGAACCCCAGCGCAACGCCTCAGAGAAACGCGGCGCGCCGAAGGGCACGATCATGAATTCCTGGAAGTCGAGCGTGTTATCGGCGTGCGCCCCGCCATTCACGATATTCATGTGCGGCACGGGCAGAATGAACGGACCCTCGTGCCCCACTTGCTGGGCGAGGTGTCGGTACAAGGGCACCCCGGCCTCCGCTGCCAGGGCGCGCGAAAGCGCAAGCGACACCGCAAGGATCGCGTTTGCGCCCAGGCGCGATTTATCCTCGGTGCCATCTTCGGCGATCATGCGCTCATCGACTGCGGCCTGCGCCGCCTGCATCCCGACCAGCACCTTGCTGAAGGTATCATTCACTGAGGCGCAGGCCTTCAGGACCCCGAGGCCACGGAAGCGGCGCTTGTCGCCGTCGCGCAGCTCAAAGGCCTCGCGCACGCCGGTCGAGGCGCCCGAGGGGACGGAGGCGCGGCCGACCACCCCCGAATCCAGCGTCAGGTCCACCTCGATGGTCGGATTACCGCGCGAATCCAGGATCTCGCGCGCCCGTATATTTGCAATCTTACTCATCTCATCATCCCAAAAAAGGCCGTTGGTTTTTCCGATTTGTTCAACCGCTCTGCATCTCGTCTAAGCCGCGCGCCTTCACGCAGGCATCGATGTCCCGCAGGGTCTCGAGCAGCCGTTCAAGCCGCTTGAGCGGCCAGGCGTTCGGCCCATCGCTCAAGGCCCGGTCCGGATCCGGATGGGTCTCCATGAATATCCCGGCAACTCCCGCCGCCACCGCCGCGCGTGCCAGCACCGGGATAAACTCCCGTTGCCCACCCGAGCACGAGCCCTGCCCGCCCGGCAATTGCACGGAGTGCGTGGCGTCGAATACCACAGGACAGTCTGTCTCGCGCATGATCGCGAGGCTGCGCATGTCCGACACCAAATTATTATACCCGAACGAGGCTCCGCGTTCGCACACCAGAATGCGTCCATCGCCACCGGCGGCACGCGCCTTATCCACCACGTTCTTCATGTCGCCCGGCGCCAGAAACTGCCCTTTCTTGATGTTCACGGGACGACCAGCGGCCACGACCGCCTGGATGAAGTCTGTCTGCCGACACAGGAAGGCCGGGGTCTGCAGCACATCCGCGACCTTCGCCACCTCGGCGATCTCAGGGATGTCGTGCACATCGGTGAGCACCGGCACACCCAGGGTCTCGCGCACCTCCGCCAGGATCGCTAAGCCCGCATCGCGTCCGGGCCCACGAAACGAGGCGTGCGAACTGCGATTGGCTTTGTCGAACGAGGATTTGTAGATGAATGGCACCCCGAGGCGCGACGTCAACTCCTTCAACGCCTGCGCGGTCTCGAGCGCCAAGGACCGCGATTCGATGACGCACGGCCCGGCGATCAGAAACAGGGGCTGATCGAGCCCCACCTCAAAACCGCAAAGCTTCACAACACACCCGCCGCATGCTCAGACCGAGCCGCCCGACGCCCCTTGGCCGCCTCGATGAAACTCTGGAACAAGGGATGGCCGTCGCGCGGGGTTGAGGTGAACTCGGGATGAAACTGGACGCCGATGAACCACGGATGATCAGCAAGCTCCACGATCTCCACGAGCTCGCCATCGGGTGAGGTCCCGGAGATACGCAGACCCTTTTCTTGAAGCGCCTCGCGGTAGGTGTTGTTGACCTCATAGCGATGGCGGTGACGCTCGATCACGCTCGATGTCTTATAGATGGCGGCCGCGCGGCTGCCGGGGGCAAGCTCGCAGCGCTGCCCGCCCAGCCGCATCGTGCCCCCCAGATCCGCGTCCTCGGTGCGCACTTCGCGTTTGCCGCCGTTGCCCGTCCATTCCGTTATGAGCGCTATGACCGGATACGGGGTCTTGCGATCGAACTCCGTACTATGCGCCCCCGCAAGCCCCGCCTCGCTGCGCGCGAACTCGATGACCGCGATCTGCATGCCAAGACAGATCCCGAGATAAGGGACCGCGTTTTCGCGGGCGTAACGCACCGCCGCGATCTTCCCTTCCGTACCGCGCCCGCCAAATCCGCCGGGCACGAGTATCGCATCGCAAGCCTTCAGGCACTCCGTGCCCTCGCGCTCCAGGGTCTCCGAATCTATGTAATGGATGCGCACCTGCAGACGCGTCTGGATGCCGGCGTGCGCCAAGGCCTCAGACAAGGACTTGTAGGACTCGGTTAGGTGCACGTACTTGCCGACGATGGCGACGTCCACCACGCCCTGGGGGTGATCTAGAGCCTCGTTCACCGCCCGCCACTGACTCAAATCGATGCCCCGGGCCTTCAAGTGCAACTGCTCGACTACGATGTCATCCAGATTTTGCTCGTGAAGGATCTCCGGTATGCGATAGATATTGTCGACATCGATCGCCGAAATCACCGCACGCGCGGGCACGTTTGTAAAGAGCGCGATCTTCTGCCGCTCGTCTTCCGGCAGTCTGCGATCCGCGCGGCAGAGCAGAATGTCGGGCTGTATGCCTATGCTGCGCAACTCCTTGACCGAATGCTGCGTGGGCTTGGTCTTGATCTCGCCCGAGGCCTTGATGTAGGGCACGAGCGTCAAATGCATGTACACAGCGTGCTGGCGCCCGTACTCCACCCCCATTTGGCGGATCGCCTCGAGAAACGGCAGGGACTCGATGTCGCCCACCGTTCCGCCGATCTCGATCATGGCGACGTCTGCAGATCCCGCGCCCTGCACGATACAGCGCTTGATCTCGTCTGTGATATGCGGGATCACTTGCACCGTGGCACCGAGGTAATCCCCGCGGCGCTCCTTGCGGATCACGTTCTCGTAGATCCGCCCGGTCGTGAAGTTGTTATTGCGGGTCATGGTCGTGCGCACGAAGCGCTCATAATGCCCAAGATCGAGGTCAGTCTCGGCCCCGTCCTCGGTCACGAACACCTCGCCATGCTGGTAAGGGCTCATGGTCCCCGGATCGACATTGATATAGGGATCAAGCTTCATCAGCGTGACGGCGAGTCCCCGCGCCTCGAGCAGAGCCGCAAGTGACGCCGCGGCTATCCCCTTGCCCAGCGAGGACACGACCCCCCCGGTGACAAATATGAATTTGGTCATTGCCGCCCGCCCGGCGCGTCTTGCGCGTTATTGTGCACGCCGCCTTCGCTATCAGTCGGTACCACTTTGAAAAACCTCCTCGATCGGCCGCTCACGGCACCACATGAAAGGCGAGACCTGCTTCATACGGCCCCGCCCGGAAATCCTGGCATATCCAATGATCGGCCACGGCGATCAAGGCGTCGTCCACAAATATCAAGATCGCGCGCGACCGGTCCCAGGGCGCGATGCCGAGCTCCTGCAGCAGCTTCTTCAGGGCCCTATGACCACGACCCGGGATCAGGACCCGCTGGCCCAGGACGCGGGTCGCTGCGACCAAGGACCGTGTGCCGATACGCGCCACGGCTGCCCCCTCCCCGAACACCGGTACCGCCCTAAGGCACCGGCCGTCTCCTAGGTCCAAATCCGTGAAAGGCGCTGCCCACACGCATCGCAGCGCCGGGGCTTGCCCCCCCGCCTCGTCCCTGCCAAAGACCATGCGATCACGGTAACGCCGCAGGACAGCCGCTCGCCCCAAGCGTAACACTTGTCCCCGACTCCGGGGAACCACAGCCAGCGCCGCCAGGATTTCCGCGCACTTGGCCTCGCTCACGGCCGGCCCCCCGCGCCCGGCAAGCCACGCCCGCAGGACTTGCGCGCGTATCTCGGCTTGGAGCGCCAGGAACGCCGGCACCATCAGCGCCCCGTCGACCGCCGTACAGGCCTCCACATCGCGCGCCACATAGGCGGCGAGCAGATCGTGCGCCTCGCGGGCGTGGCCTGCGGCGCGATTGATGGCCTCGATCCCCCGCGGCCAGCGCGCGCTTATGACGGGAAGCAGGCGATGGCGGATATAGTTGCGCGTGTAGCGTTCGTCGTCATTGCTCGGATCATGGACATAAGGCACCTGCCACTCCGCGACGTAGGCCGCGAGCGCCGCCCCAGGCAGATCCAAGAGCGGCCGCGCAAGCCTCCCCGGGCCAAACGGCCGCACCCCCGTCATACCGCCCAAGCCCGCGAGACCCGCCCCACGCACGAGCCTAAAGAGCACGGTCTCGGCCTGATCCGAAGCGTGATGGGCCGTCAAGAGCACTTCCCCCGCACGCATGAGGGAGGCAAGCGCACGGTAGCGGGCCTCGCGCGCATGCGCCTCGGGCCCCGCAGAGCCGCCCCGGCCTACATGCACCGAAACCGCTTCGCAGGCTACCCCCAGGGTGCCTGCAGTCGCCAGGGCCTGAGCGGCCCAAGCGTCGGCGCCGGCCGCCAGGCCATGATTGACGTGGACTGCCCGCAACTCCGGCCGGCCGAGACGGCTCAGGGCGTGCAGCAGTGCGGCCGAATCCCGCCCCCCGCTAAACGCGACTAAGAGACTGTCCGCCACCGAGATGCCAAGCCCTTCGAGGGCCTGCGCCAGCCACACCGAAGAAAAATTAGCGCTCTTCAAACTGTCCGTACTGGCGCAACCTGAGCTGTCGACGGGTCAGTAGATCGTCCATCGGTAGCGCCGTAAGATCGCGGATGGCCTGCGTCAAAGCGGCCTTGAGCGTGGAGGCTGCCGCGTCGTAGTCGCGATGTGCGCCGCCGAGCGGCTCGGCCACGATTTCATCTATGAGCCCCAGACGCTTCAGGCTCTCGGCGGTGATCCCAAGCGCCTCTGCGGCGAGCGCGGCCTTGTCGGCGCTCTTCCAGAGGATCGAGGCGCAGCCCTCCGGGCTTATGACCGAGTAGGTCGCGTATTGGAGCATCAGCATGCGATCGCATACGCCGATCGCCAAGGCCCCTCCGGATCCGCCTTCACCGATCACGGCGCTTACGATAGGTGTCCTGAGCGCAGCCATCACGAACAGATTGCGGGCGATCGCCTCGCTCTGACCACGCTCCTCGGCCCCGACCCCGGGATAAGCCCCCATGGTATCGATCAGGGTGACAAGCGGCATGCGAAATCGCTCCGCGAGGCGCATGATCCGTAGGGCCTTCCGATAGCCCTCGGGCCGGGGCATTCCAAAGTTGCGGCGCACCTTCTCGCGGGTGTCGCGCCCCTTCTGGTGGCCAATGACCGCGACTGGCACATCGTCCAAGCGCGCCACACCCGTGACGATGGCCGGGTCGTCCGAATACAGTCTGTCGCCGTGCAATTCCTCGAAATCCTGAAAGATCCGCCCCGCGTAATCAAGGGTGTAGGGCCGCTGGGGGTGACGCGCCAACTGCGAGACCTGCCAGGCCGTGAGCGAGGCGAAGATCGACTGCGTGAGCCTGTGACTTTTGGCCCGCAGTCGCGCGATCTCCTCGTTGATATTGACGCCGGAGCTCGAATCCAGAAAACGCAGGGCGTCGATCTTGGCCTCGAGATCGGCGATCGATTGTTCGAAATCGAGGTAGTTCTGATTCATGCCCTAGCCGTCCTGGTAGATCAAGTGCGCATGGCCGTCCGGCGCAAGCGCGTCCAATTGCCGCATCACCGCCTCATTGGGCGTGACACGCCATTCCTCGCCGAATACCACATCCGCCACCCCTTCGGGGCGGTGGTAACGCACGATAATCGGGCACCTACCATCTCGCACCGGACCCAATATCTGGCGCAGCCCGTCTACGAAACGCTCATCGCAACGATCGGACTCGATGTCTATCACAAGCCGGGTAGCAAAAGCCGCCCGCGCCTCGTCGATATTATAGATGGCCTCGGCCGTCATTTTGAAGCCGCCGGAGTATTCATCGGTACTGACGCTGCCCTTGACGATGACGAGCGCATCCTTGACGACACGCTCGCGATAACGCTGGTAGAGCTCCCCGAACATGGCAAGATCGATACGCCCGGTGCGATCGTCCAGGGTCACAAAGGCCATGCGATCGCCGCGCCGAGTATTGATGACGCGTAGCGCCACCACCAGCCCCCCCACCATGATGGAGGCGTTTTCCGTAGGCTTGAGATCGGATATCGTGGTTTTCGTGATCCTCTTCAGCTCGGCGGCATAGCGATCGATGGGATGCCCCGTAAGATAGAGCCCCAAGGTGTCCTTTTCCGCCTCGAGCCGTCTCTCCATGGGCCAGGGGTCCACGGCCGCGAACTCCGGCTTGAAGGCGATGGCGTCGCCGAAGAGATCGTCCTGCCCTACTGCCGCATCGCGTCCGCGCTGGAGGGCGGCGCTCAAGGCCGTATCCAAAGATGCCATCATCGCCGCCCTATGCGGTCCCAGGGCATCGCAGGCCCCGGCTGCGATCAGACACTCATAGGCGCGGCGGTTCACCCGCTTGTCCTCGACCCTTCGGCAGAGATCAAAAAGATCCGCAAACGGGGTCGACCCGCGCGCCTTCAAGACCGCGTCGACGGCACCTTCACCGAGCCCCTTGATGGCCCCCAGGCCATAGAGGATGGTGCGATCGTCGACAGGTACAAACTCATAGTCGCAACGGTTTATGTCGGGCGGCGACACCGTGATGCCCATCTCCCGGCATTCCGCGATCATCGTCACCACCTTGTCGGTCTTGTCCATATCCGCCGACAGCACGCCGGCCATGAACTCGGCCGGATGATGAGCCTTCAGCCAAGCAGTCTGATAGGACAGGAGCGCGTAGGCCGCGGAGTGCGAACGGTTGAATCCGTAGCCTGCGAATTTCTCGATCAGGTTGAAGATCGACGTGGCGAGCCTGGGATCGCAGCCACGCTCACGCGCCCCCTCCACGAAACCCTCGCGCTGCTTAGCCATCTCCTCAGGCTTCTTCTTGCCCATGGCGCGGCGCAGAAGATCCGCCTTGCCGAGACTGTAGCCGGCCAGCACCTGCGCGATCTGCATCACCTGCTCCTGATAGAGGATGACGCCATAGGTGGGCTTCAGGATCGGTGCCAAGGCCTCGTGCGGGTACTCGATGCGCGCGCGCCCATGCTTGCGGTTGATGAAATCATCGACCATGCCCGACTGCAGGGGACCTGGCCTAAATAGCGCCACCAAGGCCACGATATCCTCGAAGTGGTCCGGCTGCAGGCGCTGGATGAGGTCCTTCATGCCGCGCGACTCGAGCTGGAAAAGCGCCGTGGTCCGGCATTGCTTCAGGAGATCGAAGGCGCCCGCGTCATCTATGGCAAGCTCGCTGACCGATAAGGGCCCTTGCCCCTCGCGCGCCCGGCGACGATCGATCATGGCTACCGCCTTGGCAATGATCGTGAGCGTCCGCAGGCCCAGGAAATCGAACTTGACGAGCCCGAGGGCCTCGACATCGTCCTTGTCGAGCTGAGTCACGAACTGCCCGCTGCCGGCTTCGCAATACAGCGGCATGAAGTCGGTCAAGGCGCTTGGCGCGATCACCACGCCGCCTGCGTGCTTACCGGCGTTGCGGGACAGGCCCTCGAGCTTGCGCGCCGCATCGAGCAGGGCGCGCACGTCCTCCTCCTGCTCGTACCGCTCCTTCAGCGCCGCCTCCTGGGCGATCGCCTCATCGAGCGTGATCCCAAGATCGTGCGGGATCAGCTTGGCAAGCTTATCGACGAAGCCGTAGGGGTGATCGAGAACACGCCCCACATCGCGCACCACGGCCTTCGCCGCCATGGTGCCGAAGGTGATGATCTGCGAGACCTTATCGGAACCATAGCGCTCCGTCACATACTCTATGACGCGATCGCGACCGTCCATGCAAAAATCGACGTCGAAATCCGGCAGCGACACGCGCTCTGGGTTCAGGAAGCGCTCGAAGAGCAAGTCGTATTCGATGGGATCAAGTTCGGTGATACCAAGCGCATAGGCGACCAGCGACCCGGCCCCCGATCCGCGCCCGGGGCCCACCGGCACGTCGTTGCGCCGCGCCCAATCGATAAAGTCGGCGACGATCAGGAAGTATCCCGAAAAGCCCATCTTGATGATGACCGAGAGCTCGAGATCTAGGCGCTCCTGATACGGTCCGTCTAGGCGCGCGCGCTCCGCGGGGCTAAAGCGCGCCATGCGCCGCATCAAGCCCGTGCGCGCGTCATCGCGGACCACGTCGTCTACGGAAGCCCCCTCGGGGACCGGAAACCGCGGCAGATAGTAGTCCCCGAAACGCAAGGCGACCGTACAGCGGCGGGCGATCTCCAGAGTATTGTCGATGGCCTCGGGGATGTCGGCGAACAGGGCCGCCATCTCCGCCGGATCGGTCAGATATTGGCGTTCGGTATAGTGGCGGGGGCGCCTTGGATCGGCGAGCGTGCGACCCTCGTGAATACAGACCCGGATCTCGTGGGCCTCGAAGTCCTCCGCGGCCAGGAAGCGTACGTCATGAGTCGCGACCAAGGGAATCCGCAGCCGTCGCGCAAGCCCCACCGCACGCCCGTTGTACTCCTCCTGCCAGGGGCGGCCGTTACGTTGCAACTCGATATAAAAGCGGTCCGGGAAGAGTCCCGCCCACTGGCGCGCCGCCTCCTGCGCCCGATCCATGTGCCCGCCGACAAGAAACTGACCGACATCGCCGTCCTGCCCCCCGGAGAGCGCGATCAGGCCCTCGCTCTCGCCCACAAGCCAGGCTGGTTCTATGCAGGCGCGGCCACTATCCTGCCCCTCGCCGTAGGCGCGCGTGAGCAGGCGGCTCAACGACCGATACCCCTGCAGATTCTGGCAGAGCAGCGCGGCGCGATAGGGTCGCTGAGGGTCGTCGCTATGGATCAACACGTCGGCGCCGATGATGGGCTTTATCCCGGCGGCGACCGCCTTATTGTAGAACTTCACCATGCCAAACAGGTTGGCGAGATCCGTGAGCGCCACAGCCGGCATTCCCTTTTCATGGCAGGCGGAGACGAGGTCGTCTAAGCGCAGCAGACCATCGGCGAGCGAATACTCCGAATGGACGCGCAGATGGACGAAGCCCTTCATGACGCCCCCTCCCGCAGGGCACAGGCCGCGCGGACCGGGGCGAAACTCTGACGGTGCAAGGGACATGCGCCGAAACAGCTCAACGCCTCGAGATGGCGTGCCGTGCCGTAGCCTTTGTGGCTCGCAAAGCCGTACTGCGGGTAGACGGTATCCCACGCGCACATCTCAGCGTCGCGCGCGACCTTGGCCACGATCGAGGCCGCCGATATGACCGGCACCCGCGCGTCGCCGCGCACGATGGCGCGGCCTGGGCAGGGCAAAGCCGGCAGGTGCACGCCATCGACCAACGCGAACTCCGGCGCCAAGGCGAGATTTTCCACGGCGCGGCGCATGGCAAGCCACGCGGCGTGCAAGACGTTCAGGCGATCCACCTCCTCGACCTCCGCGCGCCCCAGCGCCCACGCCTGCGCGCGCCCCTTGATCTCTTCGGCCAAAAGAGTCCGGCACCGCTTCGTCAAACGCTTCGAATCGGCGAGACCTATAAGCCCGTGACGTGGAGCCAGCACCACAGCGGCGGCCACCACTGGGCCCGCGAGCGGCCCCACGCCTACCTCATCGATGCCGACTACGACGCGCATGAGGCCTCACGCGCCTGCCCGCGCGCGCCCACGAGATTCAGCACCGCATCCGCCGCCCGGGCATTGGCGCCCTGGCCTAGGCGCTCGCGCACTTCGGCGAGGGCTGCCATGGTCTGCCGGCACCGCTCGGGGTCTTCCAGAAACGCCTCAGCGGCGCGTACCAGCCGATCCGGGTTGGCCTCGGACTGCAGGAGCTCGGGGACTACATCGCGTTCGAGCAGGAGGTTGGGCAAAGAGACGTAGGGGAGCTTCGAGAGGCTGCGGACCAGACGGTAGGTGAACGACGAGAGCCTGTAGACCACCACCATGGGACGCCCGACGAGCGCCGTCTCCAGGGCCGCGGTCCCCGAGGCCAAAAGCACCAGGTCGGCCGCCGCCATCGCAATCCGCGCGTGACCATGGAGGCGTGTGATCGGCAGTTCAAAGGCCTTCTGTTCTGTGAGCACTTGGTCGAAGATCGCGCGCGTCTCGCGATTCACAAAGGGCGCCACGAATCGGCAGCCGGGATAGCGTACCGCAAGTCTTTGCGCAGTCTTCACGAAGAGCTCCGCATGCGCGCGCAGCTCGGATACACGACTCCCCGGCAGCAGAGCCACCACAGGCCCTTGGGCCTCGAGGCGCAGTTCGGCGCGCGCCTGGGCTGCCGAAGCCCCCGAGGGTATGGCGTCCGCCAAGGGGTGGCCGACGCAGACCGCGTCCATGCGTCCCTCGTAGTAACGCGGCTCGAAGGGAAACAGGGTGAGCAGGCGGTCGGCGCTCGCGGCCACGGTCCGCACGCGATAGCGTCGCCATGCCCATACCGTAGGGCTCACATAGTGCACGGTCGGGATACCTTCAGCCTTCAGCGCACGCTCGAGCGCGAGCGTGAAATCCGGCGAATCGATGCCGATCACGACATCCGGGCGAACCTTGCGGAAATAAGCGATGAGGTCGCGGCGCATGCGCAGGAGCTCCGGCAGGCGCCCGGCCACCTCCGCTATACCCATGACCGACAAGGCCTCCATAGGAACCCGGCTCGAGCCCCCTTCGGCGATCATCAAAGGCCCACACACCCCTTCGAAGCAGCAGGGGGTCACCGCCTGCATGGCCTTCATGAGGCCCGCACCAAGGGCGTCGCCCGACGCCTCGCCGGCCACGATGCCCACGCGCAAGGCCATTACCGGATGATGCCCCGGCCCTCGACCTTGAGAAAGCGCGCCAAGACGTCGAGTTCCCCGTATTCGGGCACCATATCATCGATCTTGCCGATCGCCTCGTCGAGCCGCAGGCCCGATTTATAGATGGTCTTGTAGGCCCTCTTCAGTATATTGATGCCCTCCGCCGTGAAACCCCGCCTCTTCAGGCCCGTGACGTTGATGCCGTAGGGCCGCGCCGAATTGCCGGCGGCGAGCACGTAGGGCGGAATATCCTGGACCGCCACCGTCGCCGCCCCCGTCATGCAATGTTCCCCGACCCGGCAAAACTGGTGGATCCCGGTAAAGCCCCCCAGCACCGCGTAATCCCCGACCAGCACGTGCCCGGCGAGGCTTGCGCAGTTGGCAAATACCGTGTGGTTGCCGATGCGGCAATCATGGGCGATATGGACATAGGCCATGAACAGGTTGTCGTGGCCGATTTCCGTAATACCGCCGCCTCCGCCCGTGCCGCGGTTGATGGTGCAAAATTCGCGAAAGACGTTGCGATCGCCAATCTCGAGCGTCGTACGCTCGCCGTGGTACTTCAAATCCTGGGGCACCTCACCGATCGAGCTGAACTGGAAGATCTTGTTGTCGCGGCCGATGCGCGTAGGGCCTTTGATGACGGCGTGCGATCCTATCGATGTCCCCGCCCCGATCACGACCTCCGGCCCAATGATCGTAAACGGCCCGATCTCCACATCCGCGCCGATCTCCGCTCGCGGATCGACGAGAGCGTGAGGATGAATCATGCGAGCTCCTTGTAGGTGCACATGAGTTCCGCAGTCGAACACACCGCCTCATCGACCGTCGCCGTCGCCTCAAAACGCCAGATACTCTGCATCTTGCGGGTCAGTTTGACGCTCAACCGCAGCTGGTCCCCGGGGCTCACCTGGCGCTTGAAGCGGGCTTTATCGATACCGACGAATAGATAGATACCGCCGTCGGCAGGCAGCTTCCCGAGCGTCTTGAACGACAGGATGGCACAGGCCTGAGCCATGGCCTCGATGACCAATACGCCCGGCATCACCGGATACTCGGGAAAGTGTCCCTGGAAAAACGGCTCGTTGATGGTGACGTTTTTGATCGCCACGAGCGATTCATTGGGAACATAGTCCAGCACCCGATCAATCAAGAGAAAGGGGTAGCGGTGTGGGAGGTGCCTCAACACCTGTTGAATGTCCAGCGTATTCAATGGGTTCCCCCTGACAAGATCTGTTTTATTGTTTGCTCGACGCGACGCAAGCGCCGCGCTAATTCATCCAGGTGCCGAAAGCGCCCGACATTGCGTGCCCAGACGTCGGCATCGGCGGCCGGCAGGCTCGACGAGTAACGACCGGGGCCCGCCACCGACCCCTTCAGAAACGACATCGCCGTCACCTCGACGTCATCGCCTACTGTAATATGGCCCATGATCCCAGATCCCCCCGCGATCAGGCAGCGCTTTCCGATGACCGCGCTTCCCGCCACGCCGACGCACCCGGCCATGGCAGTATCCTCGCCGACCTTCACGTTGTGGGCGATCTGGATCAGGTTATCGAGCTTCACGCCGTCGGCGATGACGGTATCCCCAAGCGCACCGCGGTCGATAGTGGTATTGGCTCCGATATCCACTTCGTTGCCGATCACCACCCGGCCAAGCTGCGGCACCTTGGCCCATCGCCCATCGGCTTCCCGCACATAACCGAAGCCCTCGCCGCCGATCACCGCACCCGGGGATATCACGCAGCGCTCGCCTATCACGCAATCATGCATGATCACGGCGCGCGCCTCGATACGCGTAAACGCAGCGACTGTGCAGCGCTCGCCTATCACGGCCCCGGCGCCGATGACGACATGTTCCCCTATCTGTGCGTCCGCCTCGATCACCGCCTGCGGCCCAACGCTTGCGCTCTCGGCCACTATGGCGCTTTCATGGATGACGGCGCTCGGGTGGCGGCCCGGCGGGACAGTACCTGGGGGGTGGAGAAGCCGCGCGATACGCGCGAAGGCCATCCGCGGATCATCGCACAATAGGACATTCCCCGGGAACACGTCGCCATCGTCCCGGTGCAGTATGAGCGCGCCTGCCCGACTGGTCGCAATCAGCGTCCGATAGCGTGGCGACGCGCAATACGCCACCTGCCGAGGCCCCGCGCGATTAAGCGGTGCCACGGCATCGATCTCAATCTCCCCCTGCCCGCGCAACGTGGCCGAAGCCGCGTCCGCCAATTCTCGCAATGTATACGCCATGTCCGTTCGGGTCGCGCCCGCCTCCGCCCGTCTTCTCGTCTCGAAGCCTAGCCACTGGCGCCGATTCCCGCTAGTACATAAAGAGCGTGCCCAACGTGAACTGGACGGCGCGCGTCTGATCCCCCGGCTGGGCATTCAGCGGCCGGGCGATGCTGATGCTCAAAGGCGCGATCGGCGAGAACCAGTCGAATGCGACGCCAAACGACGTGCGAATCTGATTGAACGCGATGCGCTGGCCGGGCCCGTACACCTGACCCGCGTCGATAAAGGTCGACAGCCGCATGGAGCGGTTATTCACCGAGGTGCCAGGCACCGGGAAGAAGAACTCCGCGCTCGCCAGTATGCGCTTGTTGCCGCCGATCGGGTCATAAGGCGGCAGACTATCGCGCGGGCCCAGCGACTCGTTCTGGAAGCCCCGCACGGAGTTTGCGCCGCCAGCATAAAAGTTCTTGAAAAACGGGAGGCTATGCGTGTTTCCGTAACCGTTACCGTAGCTCCACTCGTTGCTCAGTTTCAGGCTGTACTGGCGCCCGAAGGGGAAGAACACGCTGGCCAGATAGGAGGCCCGGTAGTACTCGAGGCTACCGCCAGGCAAACCCACCTCCCCGCTCAATTGCTGGTAGGTCCCGCTCGTGGGGAAAATCGCGTTGTTCAAGGTATTGCGCGACCAACCGAAGGTGGCCTTGATGATGTCGTTCGTCGATCCGTGGCGGGCCACGAAGTTCTGCGCGACCTGGGCGCTCGTCGAGTTGACCGTAATCCCCACGCGCTCGGCGGCCAGACCGATATTGATAGTCCGATTGACCCCGATCGGAATGCCGTAGAACACCCCGGCCCCGACCGTGCTCTCATTATAGGCGGCGGTGTAGGCGGCGGCCGCGTTGAAGGAGCTGTCGTAGACATTGAAACCGCGACTGATCCCCGAGCTCGTGTAGTACGGGTTCACATAGGTGAGATTGATGTCCTTGTAGGCCACCGAGGTATCGGCGGTCACCGACACCTCTTTCCCGGTCCCGAGCACGTCCTGGTAGGTCACCGACCCGTTGATGAAGATGCCATAGAGGTCCGAGTAGCCGAGACCCGCAACGATGCTGCCAGTCGGGCGCTCCTTGACGTGCACCTCCACGTCCACCTCGTTCGGATGCCCAGGCACGGGCGGCGTGGTCACGCGCACGGTCGTGAAGAAGCCGAGCCGTCGAAGCAATGTCACAGACTGCTTGATGCGCTTGGCGGAAAACCACGCGCCCTCGTACTGGCGCATGGTGCGGCGCAGCACCGCATCCTGCGTCACGGTATTGCCGAAGAATCGTATCCGCCGCACATAGACGCGCTGGCCTGGCTCGACATACAGCGTGAGCGCGATGGTGTGGTCCTTGCGATTCACAGCCGGTACCACCCGGACATTGGCAAAGGCGTAACCACGATTGCCGAGCTTGCGGATGATCCGACGCGTACCCTTTGTGATGCGCTCGCGCGAGAATACCTGCCCAGGCTTTATGCGCATCAAGGACGCAAGGGTCGCGGGCGCGAGAATCTGTCGACCGGCGAACCGGTAATTCGAGATCCGGTAGACGTGCCCTTCGTGCACGTTCTCCGTGACATAGATCCAATCCTTGCTCGGGGTGATGGCCACGACCGTCGATACTAGGCGAAATTGCAGATAGCCGCGATTCAGATAGAAGTTCTGCAGGTTCTCGAGATCCGCCTCGAGCTTCTGACGTGAGTAGCGATCGTTACCGGTAAAGAAACTGAAGAGACCCGGGGGACCGAGCTTGAAGCGGCCGAGCAGCCGCCCTTCCTTGTAGCGATGATTGCCAACGATGGTGATCTGCTTGATGCGTGCGATCTTGCCCTCGGTCACGGCGATACTCACCGCGACCCGGTCGCGCGGTAGGGACTTCACGGTCGTGACAACGCGCGCGGCATAATATCCGCGGTTGAAGTATTGGCGTCGCAAGGCCTGCTTAGTCTCATGCAGGAGTGCGTGATTGAACACGCGGCCCTTGGCAAACCCCATGTCCGCAAGCGACTTCAGAAGCTTCTTCGGCTTGATGACATGCGTGCCTTTGATAGTGATGCTCGCGATAGCCGGCCGCTCGCGCACGGCCACGATCAGCGTATGACCCGCTTCCTCGAGCTTGACGTCGCGAAAGAAACCCGTCTTGAACAACGCCTGAATCGCGCGCTCGGCGCGGATCGAAGTCAGCCTCTCGCCCACCCGCACGGGGAGATAGGTCATGACCGTCGCCTGCGAGATTCGCTTCAGACCCGTGACTTTGATATGAGCGATCACAAAGGAGGCGGCCTGAACCGTTCCCGTAAGCGCGCTCGCCAAACAGAGCGCCGTCAACCATTTTTTCATTGCTTGAAGCCCGCCTCGTTGCTTATCCGAGAATACGCGTAATGTCGTTATAGAAGGCAAGCATCATGAGACCTACCAGCAAGGTCACGCCGACACGCTGTCCCCATCCGATCGCCTGCTCAGAGATCGGTCCTCCCTTGACCCACTCGAGCAGATAGAAGAAGACGTGGCCCCCGTCGAGGACAGGCACGGGCATCAAGTTCAGGACCCCGAGGCTGACACTGATCACCCCGAGAAACATCAAAAAGCTCGAGAAACCCACCTGCACCGAATAACCGGCATACCGCGCGATCGTGATCGGACCGCTGATGCTCTTTGGCGAGACCTGGAGCAGCACCATCTTCCCCAACATCTCGACCGTCAAACGGCTCATGAGCCACGTATCGGTCAAAGCCGCCCGCAACGCCGTCACAGGCCCGAATCGAACCATGACGCGCATCCCAGGCGGCAAAGTCGGAACGCGGATGCCGGCACCGATCTGGCCGACATTTCGGGTTCCCACCTTAACGGCTTTTGGCGTGATGATCAATTGCCGTTTTTGTCCGTGCCTGCGGACGGAAAAGCGCAGAGCCTCCCCCGGATGGCGGCGGATGACATGGGCCACTTGCGCCCAATCCTTCATCGGCTGCCCGTTGATGCCCGTCACGAGATCGCCGACTTTGAGCCCGGCCTTGCCCGCCGGATCGTGCGCCATGACCTCCGAGATACGCGGTATGAGCTTAGGCTCCCACCCATAGATCCCGAGCACGGAGCTCAAATGCCCTTTGCTCAGGGCGCGTGCGTGAACGCCATCGAGATTGAGCGTCACGGTCCGCTTGACGCCCTCTTTCGTCAACACCTGCATGCGCACCGGGGCATGCTCCAGGGCCTCCTGGAAAAGATACAGCCGGTCCTGACCCAGGCTTTGCACACGCCGACCATTGATGCGCGTGATGAGATCCCCCGCCCGCAGACCCGCCGCTTGCGCGGGCGAATGCGCCGCCACCTTGCCGATGATGGGCTTCAGACCGGGTATGCCGGTCATGAACACCACCCAATAGGCCAGAATCGCGAACAGAAAGTTGAAACCTGGACCCGCGAGCACGATCGCGATCCGCTTCCAGATGGGCTGGCGGTTAAACGCGCGATGCCGCTCGGCGGCCGGCACCTCGCCTTCGTTCTCGTCCAGCATCTTCACGTAACCACCCAAAGGCACTGCCGCGAGCACGTATTCAGTCGCGTCACGCCCCGCCCGGCGCAGGATGAGCGGCTTTCCAAAACCTATCGAAAACCGCAGGACCTTCACGCCAAGCCCGCGGGCCACGATGTAGTGTCCGAACTCGTGTACCGCGATCAGGACACCGATCGCGAGCACATAACCAAGCACGCTGTATCCGATCTCCGTCAACACGCCCAAACCCCCTTCGCGCCCTGCGCGATCACGGCCACACGCGCTGCCTCGCGCGCGCGTCCATCCTCCTCCAGTATGGCCTCGAGACTCTCCACCGCCACCACAGGCCGCATGGCAAGCACCGACTCTATCACCGTGGGGATGGCGGCAAACGGAAGCGTACGTGCCAGGAACGCCTCCACGGCGACTTCGTTTGCGGCATTCAATACAGTCGGGGCACTGCCGCCGGCAATCGCCGCGGCGCGCGCAAGCCCAAGACACGGGAAACGCGCCTCATCGGGCTCTTCGAAATCGAGCCTGCCAATGGCAGCCAGATCGAGACGCGCCACGCCCGCCTCGATGCGGTCCGGAAACCCGAGGGCATGTGCGATCGGGGTGCGCATATCCGGATTTCCGAGCTGCGCCAACACCGACCCGTCGATATATTCGACGAGCGAATGGATCACGCTTTGCGGGTGAATCACGATATCGACCTGCTCGGGCCTGGCCTCGAATAGACGACAAGCCTCGATCAGCTCAAGCCCCTTGTTCATCAGCGTAGCTGAATCGACCGAAATCTTGCGCCCCATGCTCCAGCGAGGATGCGCGCACGCCTGCTCGGGCGTCACGCGCGCGAATTCGCTGGCCGGGGTCTTGCGAAACGGACCACCGGAACAGGTGAGCAGGATGCGCCGCACCCCGGACCGGGCAAAGTCCGGCCGGCCCGTGGGCAAACATTGAAAAACGGCATTGTGTTCGCTATCGAGCGGCAGCAACTCCGCACCACTCTTGCGCGCGAGCGCCAACAGCAGATGACCCGACATGACGAGCGGCTCCTTGTTGGCCAACAGCACGCGCTTGCCGGCCGCCACCGCTGCCCACGCCGATTTGAGACCGGCCGCCCCGACGATACCGCAGACCACCGTCGTCACCCGCGGATCGCACACGGCGCGCTCAAGTGCCTCGGGTCCCGACCAGACTTCTGTGCCTTCGGACACGAGCGACTGCGCCAGTGCCGCCGCTGCCTCCGGGGCATGCGCGACTGCGATGGCGGGCCTCCACGTCCGGCACAGCGCGCGCAACTCGTCGATACGCTGATAGGCAGAGAGCGCCACCACCTCGAACCGGTCCGGATGCAAGGCGACAACCTTCAGGGTACTTACCCCAATCGAACCTGTGGCCCCAAGCACCGCAAGCCCTGCCCGACCCTCATGCCCAGGGTAGTCCGTTTCCCGTCTCATCGAAGAACCCCCAGATCACGCATGGTCCACACAAAGAGTGGTGCCGCCGCCGTCAAGGCGTCGATGCGATCGAGGACGCCGCCATGACCAGGCAACCAGCGACCGGAATCCTTGACCAACGCCGATCGTTTGGCCTTGCTCTCGAGTAGATCGCCTACGATCGACAGCATAGCGATCGCGACCCCCAAAAGAGCCCCCCCGCCTATGCCGAGTGGTAGTACACCAAGCCACCAAGCGCCTGCGCCGCCGGCCACCGCCGCCCCCGCCACACCGCCCAGCGCCCCTTCCATGGTCTTGCCAGGACTCACGAGGGGCGCAAGCTTGCGACGACCGAAGGCGCGTCCGGCGAAATAAGCCACGCTATCGGCCGCCCACACCATGGCGAGCAGCCAGATCAGGAATCCTGGATGGGAGGGATCCTGCATTTTCAGGGCAAGGCACCCCCGCCACGCCGGCACGAGCACAAGCAGGCCCACCAGCCATTTGAGGGCCGTTAGCTGCCACAAAGGGCTCGCGCGGTCACGAAACACGAATACCTCGCCGGCCGCCCAGGCCCACCATACGAGTGCGGCCGCCACGACCACCACAAGCGGCACCGCGAGACTCGCGACCCCAACGATCGCCGTCAAAGCCGTGTAGGCCAAGCCCACCGCCATTCCCGGGTGGACCAGCGACGACCACTCGAAGGCGGCCAGCAGCGTCACGGCGCCCAACAGGATGGCGACATCCAAGCTATTCAGGAAGATAAGGCCCGCAAGCAGCAGGGAGCCCGCGACGAGCGCCGTCAGCAGGCGCTCTTTAAGCACGCCACGCCGCCTCGACTTGATCTCCCGTGCGCCCGAAACGCCGCTGCCGCCCGGCAAAGGATTCCAGGGCGAGATCAAACTGTTTGCGATCGAAGTCGGGCCATAACACGGGCGTGAAATAGAGCTCCGTGTAGGCCAACTGCCACAAAAGGAAGTTGCTGATCCTTTGCTCGCCACCTGTGCGAATAAAGAGATCCGGTTCCGGAACGTCGGCCATGCTGAGATAGGGCACCAGGGTATCGGGGGTGATGGCGGCGGGCTCGAGCGTTCCGGCGCGCACCTCCAAGGCGACGCGCGCACAGGCCTGCGCGATATCCCATCGCCCCCCGTAGTTGGCGGCTATGGTGAGACGCAGCCGCTTGTTGTGGCAGGTCATGGCCTCGGCGTCGCGTACGCGCTGCACGATCTCGGGCCCGAAGGCGCCAATATCACCGATGGCACGAAACTGGATATCGTTGTCATGGAGTTTCGTGATCTCGCGGTCGAGCGCAAACAAAAACAGCTGGCGCAGGAGACGCACCTCGAGCCGCGGCCGCCGCCAGTTCTCGCTGCTAAAGGCGAACAGCGTGACCGCCCGGATGCCCTTTTCGGCGCACGCCGCCACGAGTTCGCGAACCATCTCGACACCCTTGCGATGCCCCTGGATACGAGCCTGCCCGCGCGCCTTGGCCCAGCGCCCATTGCCGTCCATGATCACAGCGACATGTGAGGGAAGACCGCCTTCCATAGAACCCTGATCCATCGTCGTCATATCACGATTATAGGCGTATTGGCGCGCCCCCGGTTAGATCTCCAGGATATCCCGTTCCTTCGCGCCGACCAACTTGTCGATTTCCGCGATGAATTGATCAGTGGTCTTTTGGACCGCCTCGACCAGACGCTTCTCCTCATCTTCGGAAAGCAACTTTTTCTTGACCTGGTCCTTCAGGTGATTGTTCGTGTCGCGCCGGATGTTGCGTACTGCGACCTTGGCGTTCTCGCCTTCACTGCGGGCTACCTTGCCAAGCTCCCGACGCCGCTCCTCGGTCAAGGACGGCATGGGGATACGGATCGTCGTGCCGGTCGTCACGGGATTGAAGCCGAGTCCCGACTCCATGATCGCCCGCTCAATGGCTGCGACCACGCCCTTCTCCCAGGGGTTCACGACGAGGTTGCGGGCATCGGCGACCGTGACGTTAGCGACCTTGGAGAGGGCCGTCTTGGTCCCGTAGTAGTCGACCATGATGTGGTCCAAAAGTGCGGTATTGGCGCGTCCCGTGCGGATCCGGCCCAGCTCCGCCTTCAGGGCCTCGAGAGACTTGGCCATGCGCGCCTGAACGTCTTTTTTCAGGTCCTCACTCACACTGCGCTCCTTCTTCCACTAAAGTCCCTTCCTCGGCCCCCGCCAGGATACGGGCGAGCGCCCCAGGCTGTGTCATGTCAAAGACGCGCAAGGGGACCCGATATTCCCGCAACAGCGCGATCGCCGTAGCGTCCATGACCCCGAGCCTGCGCTGCAAGATGTCATCGTAACTAAGGCGCCGAAAGCGTACCGCGGCGGGATCGCGCTTGGGGTCGGCGGAATACACGCCGTCGACCTTGGTGGCCTTTAGCATGATATCGGCCCGCATCTCCAAGGCCCGCAGGCTGGCCGCCGTGTCCGTCGTAAAAAATGGATTGCCGGTCCCTGCCGCGAATATGACGACCTCAGCCCTATCCAGACACGCGAGCGCGTGGCGCCGGTCGAAGGCCGGCACTGCCGTGCCCACCGGCAGCGCCGACTGGATATGCGCCATCACGCCGCGCGCCCGCAGGGCCTCACCCAAGGCCAAGGCATTCATGACCGTCGCCAGCATACCCATGAGGTCGGCCTCCGCGCGGTCCATATCCCGCGCCGAACTCGACACGCCACGAAAGATATTGCCGCCGCCCACCACAATCGCAAGGCCGGTGCCGTCAGAGGCCTCGGCCACGGCATCGGCCATCGCCTTCAGCACTTCCGGGTCGATGCCGTAACCGGCCGAGCCCATCAACGCCTCGCCACTCAGCTTTAGGAGCACGCGCCGGTAACGCGCCATAGATCAGCTTCCCTTCACCTGAGACATGACTTCCGAGGCGAAGTTGCTGACCTCGCGCTCGATCCCTTCGCCAACCTCGAGACGGTAGAAGCGCTTCACGTCGGCGCCGGAGCGTTTCAGGTAGGCTGCCACCGTGATCTCCGGCTCCTTGACGAAGGGCTGGCCGACCAGAGTGCTATCGTCCAAGTACTTCCGGACCTTGCCCATCACCATCTTCTCTATGATGTCGGCGGGCTTCCCGGACTCAGCGGCCTGCGCGACATAGATCGCCTTCTCGCGGGCCACGACATCCGCCGGAACCTCGTCCGGCCGGACATAGGCGGGTTTGTTGGCGGCGACATGCATGGCGAGGTCGCGCGCCACGCCCGGATCTCCCTGAGTGAGCGCCACCAGCACACCGATCCGCCGCCCATGCACATAATGCCCGAGCACACCGCCTTCGGCCTCGAGCCGCGCGAAGCGACGCACGGCCATGTTTTCCCCAAACTGGGCCACGAGCGCCGCGCGGGCCTCGGCCACCGTGCCGCCACCCGGATACGCCAAGGCCAGCAGGGCCTCCACATCAGCGGGGTTCTTTTCCGCCACGAGCACCGCAAGCGCTTCGGCGAAGCCCACGAAGCGCTCCTCCTTGGCCACGAAATCGGTCTCGCTATTGACCTCCACAAGCGCGCCTACCCGGCCGCTCGCATCGACATGGGCCGCAACGGCTCCTTCGGCCGCCACGCGATGGGCCTTTTTATCCACCTTGGCGCCGGCCTTCTTGCGCAGCAGGTCGATCGCCGCCTCGATATTGCCGTCGGTCTCCGTGAGCGCGGTCTTGCACTCCATCATACCCAGCCCGGTCCGCTCCCGAAGTTCCTTCACTTGTGCCGCTGAAATCGCCATATCTCATCCTCATACGCACACAAAAGGGGGCTTTGCCCCCCTTTGCCTATCAATATCCGCCCAGCCAACCTCAGGACCGGCCGCGACCACCGCGGGCGGGTTTGGCGCCCGCCCCTTCGCGGCCCTTGGGTCGAGCCTTGCGCGTATCCGTGACGGCGGGGCTCGGCCCGGCGCCCTCGGTATCCCCTTCGGCTTCGCCCACATAGCCATCATAGGGGCTCGCGGCCTTCTTGCGGGGGGCCGTGCGCGTGGCCGGATCTTCCTTCACTTCAACGAACTCTTCGTCGCCTGAAGGGGCCACCGTCGTCACGGTGGCACGGCCTTCGAGGACGGCATCGGCCATGGTGCGGGCATAGAGGGTTATGGCGCGACTGGCATCGTCATTGCCCGGAATGACGTAATCGACGCCGTCGGTCTTGCAATTCGAGTCGACCACCGCCACCACCGGGATCTTGAGCTTATTGGCCTCGCCCACGGCGATATACTCGTGACCCACGTCGACCACGAACAAGGCGTCCGGCAGGCTCGGCATATCCTTGATGCCGCTCAGGCTCCGATCCAGTTTGGCGCGCTCGCGCTCCAGAGTCAGCGTCTCCTTCTTCGACAGCTTTTCGGCCCCGCCGCCTTCGGCGAGCAGCTCCTCGAGCCGCTTCAGGCGCTCGATCGACCGGCGCACCGTCTTGTAATTCGTCAACATGCCGCCCAGCCAGCGATGGTCCACATAGGGGCAGCCGGCCCGGATCGCCTCGGCACGCACGATCTCGGCGGCTTGGCGTTTGGTGCCGACAAACAGGATCGTGCCCTTGTTCGATGCAAGCTTGCGCACGAATGTCGCCGCCTCGCTCAACATAGGCAGCGACTTCTCGAGATTGATGATGTGGATGTTGTTGCGCTCACCAAAGATATAGGGGCGCATTTTCGGGTGCCAGAACCGGGTCTGATGGCCAAAATGACAGCCGGCCTCAAGCATTTCACGCATCGTGACATTAGCCATGACATATCTCCAAACGGGTTAGTCCACCGCAGGTCCCGGACGTCGACCCCGCGCCTTTAAGGCCCGGAGCACCCGAACGCCGTGACGACCTGCGTGCGATAATCCCTCAAAACGAGGGCGCGAGGGGGATCCTCGCGTGGGCGCATGCTACCATGAGTGAGGGTCTGGTAACAGTGCGAATCGTCCCGCCTGGGACGAAACGCACCGAACGCCCACGCGCGATGGTTGAACGCCGGACGCGGACCGCCGACAATAAGCTATCACTCACACGGCTCAACCCCCGGAACCCAAGACCCCTGATGGCCATAACGATCAAGACCGAAAGCGAGATCCAGAAAATGCGCGTGGCCGGCCGCCTCGCCGCCGATGTCCTCGAGATGATCGCCCCTCATGTCACGCCCGGCGTGACTACGGACGAACTCGACCGCATCTGTCACGACTATATCGTGAATACCCAAAAAGCGATCCCGGCGCCGCTCAATTATCACGGATTCCCGCGCTCGATCTGCACCTCGGTCAACCATCAGGTCTGCCACGGCATACCGGGCGACCGCAAACTGAAACGCGGCGACATCGTCAATATCGACATCACGGTGATCAAGGAGGACTACCATGGCGACACGAGCCGCATGTTCTATGTCGGAGAGCCCTCGGTCGCAGCGCGACGCCTGACGGAAACGACCTATGAATGCATGGTGCAGGGGATCCGCATGGTGCGTCCGGGTATACGCTTGGGCGACATAGGGCACGCCATCCAGACCCTGGCCGAGAGCCGCCACTACTCGGTGGTACGCGAATACTGTGGACACGGCATCGGGCGCAGCTTCCACGAAGACCCGCAGGTCCTGCATTATGGAAACCCCGGTACCGGCGTAACCCTGGAGCCCGGCATGATCTTTACGATAGAGCCCATGATCAATCAGCGCGGGGCCGGGGTCAAACTGCTACCTGACAACTGGACGGTCGTGACCCGGGATCACGGCCTGTCCGCCCAATGGGAGCACACGATACTTGTCACGCCCACAGGTTACGAGGTCCTGACCCTGCGCTCGGATGAGATGATCTAGGGCCGCACCTTGACCAATACCATCGCGCCACCACCCGCAAACTCCGACATCGCGCGATTCCGCGAGGCCTTGCGGACCGGCGACGCCCGCCTGCGTGCAGCCCACGAAGCCGAATTGCCCCGGCGACGCCGGGGTCTTGGGGTCCAGACCCTGCGTCTACGCACTGCCTTGATCGACGACATCCTGTCGCGCGCCTACACGGAACACGAGCATAAACTTCCCGATCGGATCTCCATCGCGCTGGTGGCGGTTGGCGGGTATGGGCGCGGCGAACTCCACCCGGCGTCCGACATCGACCTGCTGCTGCTCCAGGACAGCCCTCGCTATGACAAGACGCAGGCCTTCGCCGAACCCTTCCTGCGCTTCCTCTGGGACATAGGGCTCACCGTAGGCCATAGCGTGCGATCGGTGCGCGATTGCCTACGTGTCGCACGCGGTGACGCGACGGTCATGACCAATCTCATGGAGGCGCGCCTCTTGATGGGCGACGAGGCGCTCCTCGCCCGCCTCGTGCATGAACTGGCCTCCCCGCAACTCTGGCCGAGCGCGCGCTTCTACGAGGCCAAGCTTGCCGAACAAAAAGCCCGCTACGCGCGCTACGACGATACTGGCTACAATCTTGAGCCGAACGTCAAGGAAGGCCCCGGCGGCCTGCGCGACATCCATATGGTCGGCTGGATCGCCCAGCGCCATCTGGGATCCGCTGACCTCCACGACCTCGTCAAGATAGGCTTCCTCGGCGAACGCGAATACCGCTCACTCATCGATGCCCGTAATTTTCTCTGGCAGGTGCGTAACGGCCTGCACTTCCTCGCCCGCCGGCGCGAGGATCGCCTGCTGTTCGACCACCAACGCGCGCTCGCCCATCAGATGGGCTATGCCGACCGCCCGGGACGGCTCGCCGTCGAACAGTTCATGAAGCGCTACTATCGCACCGTCAAGCAGGTCCAGCTCCTGAATGAAATCCTGCTTCAGCATTTTGCTGAGACCCTGCCTGGCGGCAAACGCCCGGCCCTGACAACCCTCACCTCGGAATTCCGCGCCCGCAACGGCTTCCTGGAAACCGTCGACGCCCATGTCTTCGCCAAAAATCCCTGCGCCATGCTGGGCCTCTTTCGGGTCCTCCAGGACCACCCGGAACTCGAGGGTGTGCGCGCCGCGACCATCCGCCTCCTACGCGCCCATCTCCCCTTGATCGACGGCAGCTTCCGCAAAGACCCTGAAACCCAAAAGGCCTTCCTGGCCATCCTGCACGCGCCGTCAGGGATCACCAAGGCCTTGCGACGCATGAACGCCTACGGCGTCCTCGGCGCCTATATACCCGCCTTCGGAAAGATCGTCGGGCAGATGCAGCACGACCTCTTTCACGTCTACACGGTCGACGAACACAGCCTGTTTGTCCTGCGCAACGTGCGACGCGTCATGGTGGCCGCATTCGCTCACGAGCTGCCGATAACAAGCGAGGTCGCGCGCTCTCTCGCCAAGCCCGAACGGCTGTATCTCGCCGCTCTCTTTCATGACATCGCCAAAGGACGCGGCGGTGACCATTCGCGTCTCGGGGAGGCCGAGGCGCGCGCGTTCTGCCAGCGTCTGGGTCTCAGCGATTACGACGCCCAGTTCGTGGCCTGGCTCGTGCGCCACCACCTGATCATGTCGTGGACCGCGCAGCACACCGATATCTCCGACCCCCAGGTGGTCTCCGACTTCGCCCGTTTCGTCGGTGATCGCGAACATCTGGATAATCTCTATGTACTCACCGTTGCCGATATCCGCGGCACGAGCCCGACGGTATGGAATGATTGGAAGGGGAAGCTCCTCACGGGGCTCTACCGCGATACGACCCGCATTCTGCGCCGCGGGATCGGCGAGGCCATCGACGTCGACGCCCGCATCGCCGACGCACGGCGCAACGCCTTGCAGCTTCTGGGCGACTGCGCGAGCCCCGAAGCCATTGAGCGGCACTGGGCACGCATGGACGCCGACTACTTCCTGCGCCACGATGCCGAGGCCCTGGCCTGGCATGCCTGCGCCATCGCGGGCGCGGCCGAAAGTGCGCTGCCGGTCATAGAGGCGCGTGTGCGCCCCGACCAGTCAGCCATCGAGTTCCTGATCTTCAGTCCGCTGAGCGACGAACTCTTCGCGGTCCTTACGGGCAGCCTCGATCGCATGAACCTCTCCATTGTCGATGCACGCATCCACATGGCATCGGGTTATGCCCTCGACTGCTTTGTCGCGCTCACGCCCAACGGCATCCTGCCGGCCAAACGCGAGCTTTTGCAGATGCGCGAACAAGTGCGTGTCGACCTCGGAACGGGGTTTCACGAGTCAGCCGCCCGTCCCTTGCCGCGAGCCCTGAAAAACTTCCCGATCAAGACTGAAATCAACTTCTCGTCGACCGCCAACGGTCAGCTCACGGTTATGGAGGTGATCGCCCAAGACCGCCCGGGCCTGCTCCATCAACTGGCCCTGGCGCTCTACGCAAACCGTACCCGCATCGTCACCGCCAAGGTCGGCACCTTTGGCGAACGCGCCGAAGATGTCTTCTTCCTCACCGACGAACACGGCAAACCCTTCGGGCGCGGATCCTCGCAGCGTCTCACGGATCTGGCCCACGCCATCCGCGCCCGCATCGACGGCCCCATCCCGGAGACCGCCACCAGGGTGCCCGCCTAACCCGCTTCTCAAAATAGCGACGGATCGAGTATCGTCGGCGCGGCCCCCTAAACTGTTGCCCCCCAAACTCCGAAAGAAGCCCCTAACGCCCGGGAAATCAAGCGCAGAGGCACTTGTGGTCCGGTGGAATGTGAGCATGTATTGGGGCGACCAAGTTTTCTCCTGCTTACGGCACCATTGCACCGAGTACCCTTGCTGCCTGCTCAAGCCCCCCAGTACGGCATCGGCGACACGCGGTAAGAGACATTGGGGCAGCGCGGCTTGCACTTTGGCAATGGCCACTGGAGTCCGGGCAAGGATTTCTTCGATGAGCGGCTCGGCGGTCGATGCATCGCCGACCTTCTGCGCGGTACTATTGAAGTGCCTGCGCTGGATGCCATGCATCTCGTAGTGCCTGTTCTTGCCGGGCAAGGCCATCGCCAACTTAACTTCATACGGCGACCACTGGCTGGGAGCATCGCCCAACACCGGATAGACCGACATCACGTCATATAGTGGGGCGACCCTGACGACCCCCCCCGCAGATGTGCGTAAAGCCCAGGAAATTGAAGGAGTGGACCCTGGACTCGTCCCCAAAGAACATCTCGGCCCCTACCCGTTTCGCCAGAGCGCGGGGCTTCGGATATTCAGTCCGTAACCAGGCCGCCACCAAAGCCGGGTTCTGCTGATAGGCCCGGAACAAGGGCTTCTGGCAGGTGAGTCCCAGCTGCGCCAACAGCCGGCCGTTCAAGACAAGCCTTAACCTCACGCCACACCTCTGTGCAATGCGGGCACGCATCTGGGCCCGCGTCCACAAGGCAAAGGGTAGCTGGAGCTGAAGAGGACCCTTCTGGGTGATGGTACCGTAAAGCCAGCGGATCGGTTTGCCATTCAGCCGCTTCAGGCCATCAATCGCTTTCTTCGTGCGCAACGCGTCCCAGCCCCAGCACGGTACGTAGCCCACCAGATAAAGACGCGGTTGACGTAAAGACCCAGGGTGCGCGCCACCACCATGGGTGATTGCCTCTGTTGAACCGCTCGCACCGCCTGAAAGCGGGTCTCTTCAAGCTTGTCGTGAGAGAGTTTGCGCCTATCACCATTCATGGGGCTCAGATATCACTTAGTCTCTAAGTTATGCACTGATTAGCGCCTGATTGAGACCTTTCTTGACCTCTTTTAATGCCGGATAGTATAGTCATAATTCATACAACCCATTATATAACGATCACCGCGCTGCCTGTCACCCGGTGCGCCGATAGAAGGATATTTTATGTTCTTTTTTCGACCGCAGCCGTTTTGCCGCTTTTTCATAGTATCAGTCTCGTTAATAGTCCCTATAGCCGCTTTAGCCGATACCATAATGAAACAACCAATGGCGCATGTCGCGATGGCGCATCACACAGCGACGATGGATCGCGAGGCGATGGCGGATCGAAAGGCCCTGATGATGGACCGGGAGGCTATGCGCATGGAGAGAAAAGCTACGAAAGAGCATAGCGCAGCTATGCTCCATAGAGCGATGATTATGGAGCGAGCAGCTATACTTATGGAACATAAGGCGGTCATGGAGGAACACGAGGCGTTGGTGATGAACCCGCGTTCGGCCCACTAATGGCGTCTTTCGGACGGGGTATGCGAATCGAATCGGTCGCGCTCGACCGGGTCTACACATGGATCTACCGGCATTCGCGACCGACGCGCCTTTTGCATTGGACACACTTTTTTATCATCATAATTATGCTCATGAGCGGCCTCCAGATTTTTAACGCGCGGCCCGATCTTTACTGGGGGCAGCAATCTCATTTTCATCACCCAATTCTCGCGCTAGGGGCGCGCGTAAATAACAGCGGCCAGCTCGTCGGCGTCACGTCAGTAGCTGGCTACTCTTTTAATACCACGGGTGTGCTTGGGGTTTCCGCCGGAGCCCATGGCCCTGTCATACGCGGGTTCCCGCGCTGGGCTACCCTGCCCAGCTCAACGTGGCTTGCCATGGGCCGCCGTTGGCACCTCTTTTTCGCATGGTTATTTGTTCTAAATGGTTTCGCTTATATCGTTGTCGGCCTTGTAACAGGCCACATCCGGCGGGACATCGTCCCCAGTTTGCGCGAACTGCGGTATATCGGGCGGAGCATCGCAGATCACGCCCGCCTACGTTTTCCGCATGGCGCGGAGGCCCGGCACTACAACGTCATCCAGAAGATCGTGTATCTTTTTGTTCTATTTGGGCTCGGGCCCCTTGCCATCCTTACCGGCCTTAGCATGTCACCGACCATAGACGCGGGCTTTCCGCAGCTTTTATGGCTTTTTGGTGGACGCCAGAGCGCGCGCACCCTCCATTTTATCGTAGCGTTTTCTTTTTTGGGTTTTTTCGTCGTACATATCGTTATGGTTATGGTGTCGGGTTTTTGGAATAACGTCCGCTCCATAGTGACCGGCCGTTACCTTATCGAGTCCAACCCTAAGGAGGACCCGCGAGACGGGAACCAGGCGTCGTTTAATGGCGCTGCCCACGTAGGGCGACGGGGCTTTGTAGCGCGGGCCGCTGGCGGTTTGGGGTCGGTGCTATTGGGTGGTAGCGGACTGTGGATGCTGGACCACCGGGAACGCCTTACCAAAAGCCGGCAGTTTCGACGGCTCCTCGACACAGAAGGCTGGCTTGCTGAGCGCAGCCAAGGTCTGTTAGTGCCGCGCAATGCGTTGGCGCCTGAGTATACCAAGGCGGATATCGCCCCGGTATTCCGTGCTAACGGCACTACAAATCCAGATAGCGCACGCTATCAGGATTTGGCGCGGAATGGCTTTAAAGACTGGCGCCTGCGCTTGGACGGGCTAGTGGAACGTCCGATGCGTGTTTCTCTAGCCGACCTTCATGCCATGCCGGCACGCACCCAGATCACGCGTCATGACTGCGTGGAGGGTTGGAGCTGTATTGGGGAATGGACTGGCGTTCCACTGGCTCATTTACTGGCCCAGGCGCGTCTTACCCAAAGGGCGCGCTATGTCATGTTTTTTTGTGCCGACCCGATGGATGCCGACAACTATTACTACGAAAGCCTCGACCTAGCATCGGCCATGCACCCACAGACAATCTTGGCCTATCGCTTGAACGCACGAACCCTTCCTATAGAGAATGGCGCCCCATTGCGTCTACGCGTTGAGCGTCAGCTAGGCTATAAGATGGCGAAATACCTTATGCACATCCAAGTCGTCGATGATTATCGGCGGTTTGGCGGAGGACACGGGGGATACTGGGAGGATCAGGGCTACTCGTGGTATGCGGGAATCTGAACGGTAGTAGATGCCTCTCAGGCGCTGGCCCACCAAGGGCGCGGCCACCTGCTCGCATACAGACCGCGCCGAACGTGCCCGCTTCGCGTGCGGAAATGTATCGCGCCGCAAGCTTTGTATCCGAGCACACGATGAGATGTTCCGTGTACGAACCTCTCAGGCTGCGCGTACCGCGCAACAGCAACACCTCTTCATCAGAACTCAGGCGACGCGCCCGTCCGGCGGCAGGACCTTCGAATCCGGAAGGTCCTGCCGATGTAAACCATGGCCACGCGACCGGTCAGGTTCGCGCCGCCGGATTTACGGCTTCTTGGGCGTGGTATATTTGACTTCCTTATGGAACGGTTCCCAGATGGTCTCGTATCCAACGTAACCCTTCTCGTTCGGCGCTTTTTGCCGGGTTGTCAGAAAGCGCGATTTGCCTTCCGGGACCGGACGCTTCGTTTTTTTGGGCTCGCTCATTGTTTACCTCTCGATGGAAATTGGGGCTCGGAAACACCGATACCAGGCTACCCAGCGCGTAACAGATCGAGCGATGGAGTTAAATCCGGTTACCGGGTTTGGGTTCAGCACTGCGCTTTCTGTTGCGCAGGCGGTTTTCACAGCATTCAAACCGGAACGGCGCGACAGTTGTTCAGGTCGGGGGCCGCTTCCACCTTGCCGCCGTGCTGGATTTCCTCGTCGGTGGCATCCCGTACCGTCACTATCTCGAGCTTGAAAATCACCTCCCGGCCGCACAGAGGGTTATTGCCGTCGATCGTTATCGTTCTGGCGTCCACTCGGGTCACCAGAAAACTTTTAGTTTGACCGTTGTCGTTTTCCATTAGGATGGCCGTCCCGACTTCACGGTACTCCTTGGGGACGTTCTCGATGGCTTCGATAACCACCAGTGCTTCGTCCCGAGGGCCGTAGATGTCGTTGCAGTCTATGTGCACCTCGATGACATCACCCTCGGATTTGCCTTCCAGCGCGCCCATGACCTGGGGCGACAATATCTCGGTGACGCCATGGACATAGCCCAGAGGAAACTCGACCTGCGTCAGCACCTGGCGCGTTTTCTGGTCGACGACCTTGTAGGTCAGTTCGACATATTTGTTGGCTTCGATGATGGCTTTCATGGGCATCTCGACGTTTCAGAAAATGGAGGCGGCAAAGATACGCACCTCGCCTTGTTCATAGCCTAGCACCAGCCGCCCGAGCCATTCACCTTCCCTCTTCGTGCTTCGGACCCGGTACAGCACCGTGACATGCTGCCCTCTACGGATGATGCCAAGGTAATCCCATTCTTTCTGCAGGCTTCGGGTCAGTTCGCTGTTGGCGAACTGTTTGCCGACTTCGACTTCATTGAGGCCGAGCAGCAGGTCGTAGGAGAAATTGCGGATGAATTTGCCGTATTGCCCCTGGTTGGAGTATTTGATCAGGTCGCGCCACATGGGGTGGGCGAGCGCCAGAATCGCCTCGTCAGTGAGATCGATGATGTTCGTGGCGATCTGGGGTGGGGCCTGTACGACAGAGCTACTCATGAGTAATTCCTCCAAAAATCGGCGCAATAAGCGTGCGGGCCTTCAGGGTGGCCGGCAGCGGCCATCGGGCCCGCCGCCGGGGCTGCGGCTCACCCGTCCTTGCTGACCAAGTGGTAGCATGGGGCCTTTTCCATGGTGTATTCGCCGGTCTCGGGATTGCGACGCGATACGGTGAGGACGTGCCAGTTTGCATCGTCAAGCTTCATCGCGTCCCCCCGGTAGTAGTAACCTGGCCAGCGGGTTTCCTTGCGGAACAGGGTGTGTTGCATGACGGCTTCGGAGGTGAGGTGGCGATGCTTCAGTTCCCAGGCGCGCAACAGTTCATGGATGTCCTCGGCGGCGATCTTCTCAAGGTCTTCTTCCATGATCTTGAGCTTTTTCAGGCCGATCTGCAGCAGTTTGTCGTTGGTCATGTAGTTGACCGTCGCCCCTGCGCAGTACTCATCCATCAATTTCTGCAGACGGTCCAGGCCCTGTCTGGGGTTGATGTAGCGCGGATTGACGCTACCCGCGGTGATTTCGTTGCGGTTGATCCTGTAATGCTCCATCGGCTTGAAGATTTCTTCCCGACGGCGCTGGATCTGCGCGTCGGAAACCTGGATGCCCTCGGCCTTGCCGTCGTCGATGTATTTGCACGCAGCCTTGGCGGCCAGACGGCCTTCGGTAAACGAGCCCGACGAGAACGCGTGCGGCGTACCGCCGACGGCATCGCCCGCGCCGAACAGGCCTTCAACCGTGGTCATGCGGTTGTAGCCCCAGTAATACTCCGGAGGGGAAATATCCTCCGGGCCTGAACACCAGGCGCCGCAACCGGTCGCGTGCGAGCCCATCACATAGGGCTCGGAGGTGGTCAGTTCTGGGTTTTCATACTTCGGATTGACATCAGTCGCCGCCCACAGCACGGCCTGACCCACGGTCATGCCGAGGAAGTTATGCCAGCCGATTTCTTCAAGGTGTGGATCCTGGAAGGCCTCCATCGTCACCATGTGGATAGGACCGCGGCCGGCGTTCACCTCAGAGATGAATGCGTGGTTGCGCAGACAGGTCGGAATAGGTTTGTGGGACAAGTGCTGGCCTTCGGTGTCCAGATATTCCTTGCCGACCATTTCAGTCAGTGCCGGGAACCACTTCGACTCGTACTCTTCGCCATTGCAGTTCTGCGTGTAGGTCTTGAGGTGCAGGAAGTACGCGCCCACCGGACCGTAACCGTCCTTGAATCGCGCCAGTACGATACGGTTTTCCATCTGAGTCATTTTCGCGCCCGCCTGGATCATCAGGCCATAGGCCGACCCCGACGACCACGGCGCATACCAGACACGGCCCGCACCTTCACCGACTGAGCGGGGCTTGAATATGTTGGAGGCTCCGCCCGCACCGACAATCACCGTCTTGGACTTGAAGACGTGGTAATCGCCGGTACGGACATTAAAGCCGACCGCGCCGGCTACGCGATTCTCCTTGGCATCATCCATCAGCAGATGAGTGATGCAGACTCGGTTGAAGACCTTATCAGCGGATTTCTTGGCAGCCTCGGCGACGATCGGCTTGTAGGATTCGCCGTGAATCATGATCTGCCAACGCCCCTCGCGCTGATACGCGCCGGTCTTGGGGTCGCGCATTATTGGCAGGCCCCACTCTTCGAACTGGTGAACAGCTGAATCAACGTGACGCGCCATATCGAACAGCAGGTCTTCGCGCACCATCCCCATCAGGTCCATCCGCGCGTAACGGACGTGATCTTCAGGCTTGTTCTCGCCCCAGCGTGTGCCCATGTAACAGTTGATTGCATAGAGGCCCTGAGCCACCGCACCCGAACGGTCCATGTTGGCCTTTTCGGCGATGACGATCTTCTTGTCCTGTCCCCAGTAGCGCGCTTCCCACGCGGCACCCGTACCGCCGAGGCCCGCTCCTACGACGAGGATGTCGATGTTGTCCTCAACAACCGTGTTGTAAGCCATTAGTAGTACACCCCTTCTTTCATCACGAGACCGTTCGATTCCAGCGTATGCAGACCGCCTTCGTCCATGCGAATGTATTTGGGCTCGTTAAACAGCAACTGGCTATCACGCATTGCTTGGCTCGGCGCGGGCACATCGGAGAGTTGCGGGATGTGCTTGCCCCAGGGTTTGGTCGTGATCGGCGCCAGCAGCTCCATGTCTTTTTCGCCATTGCGAAACTTGATGCGCCAGGCAATGACGCCTTTTTCCTCGTCGCGGCGGACGCGCACCGAATGTCCCAGCGGGGCGAAGTCGGCGTAGCCGCGCACATCGATCGCGTCCTGCGGGCAGGCCTTGACGCACGAGTAGCACTCCCAGCACATGTTTGGCTCGATGTTGTAGGCGCGCCGTGTGACTTTATCGATGTGCATGATGTCTGACGGACAGATATCAACACAGTACCCGCAGCCATCGCAACGCGTCATGTACACAAAGGTAGGCATGGTGTTCCTCTCGATTGATCGGCCTGTTAAAAATGGTTGGGCGCTTCACGCTTGATTCCCAATCCCATGTTGGGCGGCTTGGCGCCCATGTAGGTCGGGATATCCGGAAACCTCGCTTGCACTTCAGGATCCGACAGATCGTAGATTGCGGGCATGTTTTCCCTTGAGCCATCCGCCTTGATGACGCGCTTCTGGAGCGCGGCCGCAGGCTTGAAAAACATGTGCGCGAATTTGGACCAGTACACCGAGCCGAAGAGCAGGGTGCTGAAGGCCACGAACAGCACGAAGAACAGCATGTTCAGCACGCCGAGTCCCATGGTGAAAGCCCAGAGTAACGCGAAGGTGGCCATGCCAAGCAGGCTTATAATGAAAAGGTCGCCGCGCCCGTTGAGGCGATACCACTTGACGCCCTCGCTGGCGACGTCGACACGGATACTGAACCAGAACCAGTAACCCCCGAGGCACAGCATGGCCGCACCCAGATACCAGAGCAGCGGCAGGACGTTCGGCGCCGGATCGCTCATGGTCGGATAGGCAAAGATCAATATCGCCGTGGTGACGACAAAAATTATGAAGCCGTACATCGTGAAGAGGTGGGAAACGCGCCGCTTCGGATTGTTGAATTCGCCCGAAGCCAGCACATCCTTGGCGACGACCTTCAAGGCCAGTGTGCTTTTTTCACCGGTACTTAGCGTGCGCGTCGCGTTCTTTTTTGCCTTCCTGGCGTTCTCGAAAAAATACTGGGCGCTTTTCTTGTGACGCATGTCAAGTATCGTCCCGGCCACCACCAGTACGAACATCAGCAGGACGTATGCCTGCATGACAGTCGGGGATATGACGGCAGCGAGTTCGGCGAAGGGGTTGCTAGCGATCATGGACTCAGATCTCCTTAGGGCTTTACGAACACGAGCAGGTGTCGCTCGACAAGACAGCGCCGGCCGCGCCTAGACTCGGCGGCTGGTGGTGGGTCTGGCTAATCCCCTGCATAAACATGGCGGTTGATCAGCCCCCGTCCGAATAGAGCAACGCCCGAAAGCCGGTGACGGACAGTGTGGTTTATCGGCCTTCTTGCGACCATCGGAAGGTGTTGCAGCTGTATAGGATAAGGCTGAAGAAAAGTGGAATACGTCTTACTGGCTGAAAAAACGAGCGAAAAAGTTGGGTGCGAGACCGCTTGTCGAGCTAAGCAGAACCCACAGTCCCGATGCCCAAAAATCGCGATTCGCGGTTTTCCTATGACTTGTCTCCCCTGCCGGTCACCTAGCGAAACTCCATTCATACTCAGCATCATACTCCATTAGGATAACCGTTGACATCCTCCTCGCCCTCAGCCTTCGGCTGCCGCTCTTGAGAGCGGGAAGGGCAAGGATTCCTTCCTGCCAACAGCGGCCCACCTTCAGCCGCTTTGATTGACCCATTCCCTTTGGTTTGGGCCA
>JAJYHM010000037.1 GCA_021784755.1 Pseudomonadota bacterium | reverse complement strand
GGACCGTCGGTGAGGGGTATCCGGAGGCCTCGCTGGTCGCCGGCACCACGGGCAGCTAGGGCGCCGATGCGTATTCGCCGTTTGGGGGCATGACAATGGTGGCGTGAAAGCGAAAACACCAGTGCGCCCACGGGCGCGCAGGTCGCGACGTTATTGGGGGTGAACGGGTCTGCAAGGCCTAGCTTGTCCCAGAAATGCGCTACATTCGGCCTCAAAAAGACCGGCGGAAGGCACAACCGATTATGCCTGCCGCCTTTTGCGTATATGGGCGCGCCGTATTGTCTGAACGGGGTGTCCGGGAGATTGGGAAGGTGCGCCTTTTACGCGCATGCGGAGAGGTGTGTGCCGGGCCTTCTGCGTCAGGCGTCTAATGACGCAGCGCGCACCTCGGCCGCGGGGAGGCGCGCAACGAGCAGCACGTTGGCAAATAGCGTGCCACGACTCATGGGGACCGCCGTGACAGCGAAGCCCAGGGCATCGAGACGCGTAAGCCAGGATGCGAGGGGACGGCAGTGCAGTCGCTGCCGTCGCGCTGCGCGGAGGGACACCATGACGGCATCGACCAAGCGCGTGACGTGGAAACGCCAGCCGGCGGCGGCATCCCCTATACGCAATAGCAGGAGTCCGCCGCGAGGCGTAAGCGCCTCACGCACACGCTCCAGGACGCCATCCTGAGATGGGCAGTCGATATAGTGCAGCACATCGAAAATAGCGACGACATTGGCAACACCAAAAGCGCTCGTGCGTATGTCGCCGCACGTGACGCTACCGGCCGAAAGCGCCTCACGCGCGCGCGCCGCGTCACGTCCGGCCCGCTCGATCCCGTGATAGGAAGCAAAGCGCGGTGGTCTCGGCCACGAGGCGGGCCACGAGGCCGCTCGCCAACGATCGTGGGCGGCCGTAAGCCACGACGAAAGGAGGCCCAGGCCACAACCGAGATCCAGGATATGCGCGTCGTCGGGTATGAGCCCGCGCGCCAGAAGCTCGGCAAAGATGGGGTCGCGCGCCAACTTGCCGCGCGCGAAATGCCAGGGAAACCGGCCGGCGCTCCGATAAGGGGCCGCTGCCGCGTCGATCAACTCGTCTATCATCCCCTTCGACACGCCCCCTCCCCTTGGTCGTCCCAGGTCGAAGCGACCCGAAGCCCGTCCACCCTGCGTGCAGCACCCTGCAGGCCCCGCCATAAGCCCCTTAAGCGGACCTTCGGGCGGGAACCCCCTCCGCGCCCGCACGGACCCGTGCGCCCCCAATAGCGCTCCCGCCGAGCGTCCTGAGCAGTATGCCAAAGGCCGAGGCCTAGCGGCAAACCTTCATCAGGCCCCACCTCGACCCCGTTACTATTTTCCTGCCTCTACAACAGAGGTACGGCCAGTCCGGCCCGGCATGATTGCTTCCCCCAGTCGACCCCCCACGACGGGCCTTGGCTTAAAGCGCGAGCGGCGAATCTCTGCCCGCCGCGAGGTGCACCGACCGGCCAGGACGCGAGCGTCACGTCCGAGGACCGCCTTACCAGTTGAGCGATATCAACCCATGCGCACGGCGAGGTGCCATGCTCATGGCGCGTCTCGGCCAGGGCAGGCGAGGTTGCGGCACCTCATGAAGCAAGCGTCCGAGGGCACAGCGTTCGCCGCCATAGAAGCGCGTTGGGGCGGCGCGGGCGTTTGGGGTGCTTACGACAACCCTGAGGCGCGGTGGCAGGACATTCTGCGGTATGGCATTGCGAACGGCGCGGCGCATCGCGCGCGAGGTAGCCTTACAAGCACGAAGGGACGGGCTGCCCTTATAAAAAACGGGAGGATGGAATGGCGGGTCTGACTCAATCTGAAGCTACTGTGGAAGAGTGCGATGTACTCATAATCGGCGGAGGGCCAGCGGGATCGACTGCCGCCGCTCTGCTCGCCCAAAAAGGGCATCGGGTCGTGGTGGCGGAAAAAGACCACCACCCACGATTTCATGTCGGCGAATCGCTCCTGCCCGCCAATCTCCCACTTTTCGACCGACTCGGGGTCGCAGACGAGATACGCGCGATTGGAATGGTAAAACGCGGGGTGCAATTCGTCTCGCCCTGGCATGAAAATACAAGCCAGACGTTCGCATTCAAGGATGCCTGGGACAAGACCATGCCGCACGCCTATCAGGTGCGGCGCTCGGAATTCGATGAGGTCCTGTTGCGAAACGCGGCGCGCAATGGGGCCACCGTCATCGAGGGTTGTCGGGTGCGCAGCGTCGAGAACGCGCCCGCCGATGCGGGTTCGCTCGTGCACGCCGACGACGGGTCGGCAACCGGCCGGACGTGGCATACACGCTACGTGATAGACGCGTCGGGGCGCGATACCTTCATGGGCAACCGTGAGCGCATGAAGTACCGCAATCCCCGTCATAACAGCGCCTCCCTATACGCGCACTTTCGCGGGGCCATACGGCAAGAGGGCGAGGCCGAGGGAGATATCTCCATATTCTGGTTCCAACACGGGTGGCTTTGGTTCATCCCGCTGCCTGACGGCGCGACCAGCGTGGGGGCGGTGACTTGGCCCTACTACATGAAGACGCGCAGCACCGATGTCGAAACGTTCTTCCGGGACATCATCGCGCAGGCCCCGGAATTGGCCGCGCGTCTTGCGTCCGCCGAGATGGTGACGCCCGTGGAAGCCACAGGCAACTTTTCCTACTTCTGCGAGCGCGCCTACGGACCGAACTACGTACTTGTGGGCGATGCCTTGTCGTTCATCGATCCCGTCTTCTCCTCGGGAGTCCTGCTCGCCATGCAGAGCGCCTTCGCCGCTGCCGGTGCGGTGGATACAAGCCTGCGGAAACCCGCACAGGCGCAAGCCGCGCTCAAGGGTTATGAGCAGGCGATGCGTGGGGGACTAAGGAAGCTGTCCTGGTTCATCTACCGGATCAATCACCCGTCCATGCGCGATCTTTTTATGGGGCCGCGCAATATCTTTCGGGTCAAAGAAGCGCTGTTATCTGTGCTCGCGGGAGACATCTTCGGGAATACGCCGATCTGGCGTTCGGTCGCGGCCTTCAAGGCCATCTATTACTGGAACCAAATGCGTAACCCACGGCGTTCGATCGCGGCCTGGCAGAGACGGCGCGTCAGTATTCGCGTCTAACGCCCGCGCCGGGCGGACGCAAGCGGCGCGCTATTCGGGTTGGAACCACGGAGCGGCATCACGCCGCCCGTGGGACTGATAAGGCTTACTTGTGATATCCGCTTTCCTTAGGGTTTACGCGAATGTAGATGAGACCCTCGGCAGGGCTACCGAAGTAGCGCTGGGAAAACGTCAACTCTCCCTCGCCTTTGTAGTACCAATCGGTTCTATAGGTATCTCCACCGAAATAGAAGGGGATGAATTGTTTGCCGGTGATGTGGCCGGCGGTGCTCGTCGGAGGCCCGATGAGGCCCTGGACCTCTTGCCGGCTCATTCCGGGACGGAGCTTGGCGAACTTGCTGCCGGGACGCGGCTTACCATTCAGGTAGGCGGTGTGCTTGGCATGCGTCTTAGCCGCCGGATGACTCCCCGAGCCTACTGAGGCCCCACCCGATGGGGTCGCGCAGGCACTCAAAGAGCCTAGTGCCACGAATACCAATAGTTTCCACTTCTTCATAACTCCTCCCGTTTTTGTGCTTTTTCAGTAAATGACTCTAGCAGGTAACAAAGGTTGTGCCAATGATTATGGTAGTCCCGAGAATATATGATCGTAAGAGTCCTTACTGCGGCCCATGTCCTCGGGTTGTGGATCTTGCAACGCTGGAACTGTGTAGGCGAAGGCGTGTAGGTGGCGGCATATTTCTGGCGAAGAGAACGAAGTGTCCTGGACGTATGCTGCACGACTAGGCGTGCCCGGTATGGCAGAGGAGGGTCACGAAGCGCCCGCGGCCGTCGGCCGATATATGGAGCAAAGTGGCGGGGCGCGGAGAAGGGTCGCGCAGACCTTGGGCGACCGCATAAGCCGAGGACGTGGGGTAGTCTCCGCAGTCCGCCATTGGGGTGCGGAGCGTCGCCCTGGGCAGACGGTCGACAAGCTCGGTGACGAAGGGCCGTGGCACGTGTGACCCCGATGACACGAAGATAGGACCTTGGGCGGCAAGGTCCACGAGGCGCTCGTGGAGTCGCTGCCAATCGGCCGCGCGCGGGGCGTTGAGCCAGCGCATATCGACGAGGCGACCCACGGCACGTGCGGACTCAGTCGAGAGCATGAGCCATGCGCTCCCCTCCCCTGGGCTCTCACCGCGGGGAGGCTTGTAGCGGCGTTCAAGTTCCGCGATCGAGGGGGCGCTTTCGTCTACGCCTCCGACTAGGGCGTGGTCGAGGCCTTCCTCGATCGCGATGCAGGCCTGACGAAGGGCCCATTCGAAGGACAAGACCCCTTGACTGATCGTGAGGTTGGGCCCGGCGAGGCCCGCAAGCCGCGCAATGTAATAGGTCGCCGTGTTGCTGTTCATGTTAACGAAATCGAACGGCGAGACCGCGGGCGGGCCCGTCCGCGTCTGCGCGAAGACCCGCGCCGGAGTCCTTTGGTCGCCGAGGCCCGTGGCGAGATACACCCCGGTGGATGCTGGGGGCGTGGCCTCGCGGACTGAGGCGAGAGCGCCTACGGCGGCCAGGTGGATGAAGCGCGAGGCTTGGCGCAAAGATCGTCCGCAGAGATCCTGGACGCGCAGGGCGAGCGCCTGATCGAAGGCCTCCGGCCCGGAGCGGTCATCAAATACGCGACTACGGGCGAAGGTTGCGGGGGCATGGAAGTAAATGGCGCGGCTCATGACTCGAAGCCCACAATCAAAGAGACGTAGCTTGCCCCGAAGCCAAAGAAATTGAGCTGATAGGGACCCGACCTTGCGGCCAGGGGTGCTCGCAGGGGCACCAGAGAAAGCGCCGGATCGGCCGCCTCGAAGCCTGCGGCCGGGGGCACGAAGCCCGCCTCGAGACAGGCGAGAAACGCTGCGGTCTCAAGGGCGCCACTCGCCCCCAAGGTGTGGCCGAAACTCCCCTTGAGGCTGGTCACGGACGGCAGGGCGCCATAGAGCCTGTGCAAGGCGACCGCCTCGGCCTCGTCGCTATCGGTCGAGCCCAGGCCGTGGGCCTTTATGGCCACGATATCGCGCGGTTCGCATTGGGCCGCGCCCAAGGCCTCGGACATGGCAGCGTGCATGGCGTCGGCGTCCGGCGCCTGTCCAGCCGGCCCCATGGCGGCGCAGACGTGGGCCCCGCCGAGGATGACGGCGCGCGCGCCGCGGAAATCGGGCGAGGACGCCTGCAGGGACAAGGCGGCCAGACCCTCGCCTAAGTGAAGTCCGGCGCGATGGCGGTCGAAGGGCCGGCAGCCGCGTGGATCAAGGAGCATGAGTGATCGAAAACCGTTCAAGGCGATCGGGCTCAAGGCCTCGAAACCCACGACCAGCGCGGACGGACACTCGCCGCGCGCGATCGCCTGCGCGGCCAATAACAAAGCGTTGGCGCTCGACGAGCAGGCCGTGGACAGGGTCAGCGGCGCGCGTTCGAGCCCAAGGTCCTGGGCAAGATCGCAAGCTATATCACCGCATGACCCTAGCCACTCGGAGCCCTGCCCCATGTATTCACCCAGAAAGAAGATGCCGGAGGTCCCGACGACGAGCCAGGCGTCTGGCGCGGGGAGCGCGGCGTGCGCCGGCCGCGCCACATCCGCGAGGGCGGCGCGCAGGGCGCCGGGGCTGGGCGTGAAATCGGCACGATCCATGGCGGCCGTAAGGTCCCCCAGGTCCTGCCCTGGGAAGGCAGGCAGGCCGCGTGGTGGCGCGGCCCTCCCCTCACGCAAGGCTCGGACGAGTTCCGCCGGCCCCGCGCCAAAGGGAGTGCGCATGTGCCAAGCTGCGAAACCCGCCCTCACATCACGCGGCACCGGCGGCCTGGAGATAGAGCGCGAGCGTACGCACAGAGCCCAGGGCGCGACGCGCCTCCTTGCTGTCTTCAATGCGAACGGCATACTGCTGGCTGAGCGCCAAGCTGATTTGAAGCACGTCCAGGGAATCGAGGCCCCAGGGGCTCGCAGGCCCTATGAGCGGCGCATCCTCGTCCAAGGTCTCCGCAGGCTCGGGCCGGTTGCAGGCCGTCACGATCAGCTGCTTGAGCGCCGCCACAAGCTCATCGTGATCGCCGACCGTTGCTCCTCCCATCGCCCGCCCTTCCCTGTCTCTCTCTACTGTGGCCGCAGTTCGCGGTGAAATCGTATGGCCGCCACGATGAGGCAGGCCGCGCCAAACCCAAGCAAACGTAAAGTATCCGGAAGAACACCGGCCAAGCCATCGCCGCGCACGAAGATCGCCTGGAATCCTTCCAGCCCCCACGACATAGGCGAGATCGCCGAAAGCTCTTGCATGGCCGCCGGCATCACCATCTTCGGGACCAAAATGCCACCGATGGCGGCCATGATCAAGACGGAGACGGCCCCAAAACTTGTCGCCTGTTCCTGGCTTTGAACAAAGGTTGCGAGCAACAGGCCGTAGCCGATCGCCGCCAGATTGGCGGAGGCCGCGACCACCACGAGGGCGAGCGGCGCGTGGCCGACCGTGAGCGCATCGCCTCCCAGGAGCGGCAACACATACATGGCTTCGGCCAGGACCATGAGGAGCTGAATGCTATTGATCAGGAAATAGGGCAGGATCTTGCCGGCGAGCAGCACCCACGAGGGCACCGGCAAGGCCCGCAGACGGGTGATGATGCCCTGCTGGCGCTCCTTGATCACGGCGACCGACAAGGGTACGGTCAGGAAAAACATCGCGAGCAGTGCCCAAGCCGGGGCGTTTTGCTGCGCGGATGTGGGTGTGGGCGCGCCCTCCAACCCGCCTTTAGCCACCACGAGACGCAGAGGCGCGGGCCGGACACCGGGGCTGTGAGGCGCGAAGCGGCGCACGATGGACGCCAGCTGGTCTGTGGCGACGCGCGCGAAGGCGCGACGCACAAGCGATATCCCGAGGGCGCGCATCTGGGCCGGCAACGCCGGGTTCACGTAGAGGACCGCCGTGCGTGGCCGCACGCCATGTCGCCTCACCCCCAAGACCACCGCGAGCGCGGCATGCCCCTCGCGCACCAAGCCACGCGCGCGCGCGCGTTCGGCGCGGTCGTCCGGGGAGATCCGCGCGGCTACCGCCAGAGAATGCTCGCGCCTTAACGCGGCAAGCAGTCGTTGCGCACCCACTCCCGGTCCCGCCAGGAATATAACGCGCATGGGTCTTGGGATGGTCTGGCGGAAGGTGTCCTGCAGCGCGAGCGACATGATGAGCACGAAGACCGCGGGCATGACGATCAGCATGAGCAAGGCCTCCTTGTCACGCAAAAGCCCGAGCGTCTCCTTGACCAAGGCCGCCCGTAATTGCGATAAGCGTCTCACGACCCGTCCCGCAACTGCGTGCCGGTGAGCGCGAGGAAGGCCTGCTCCAAATCGCGCGCGCCGACCGCCACCGAGAGCGGCCGGATATGGACATGCGCCAGCATCTTCAGGATCGCCGGTAGTCGCCGATAAGGGTCGTCGGTGACGAGCGTGAGGAGCGGCGACCTAAGCGCCACATCCTCGACGCCGGCCATGGTGCGCAGGATGTCGGCCGCCGCCGCCACGGTGCGGGGGTCGAAGCGCAACTCAATGCGATTGCCGGTGAAACGCGCGAGCAGTGCGCCGAGCGCGCCCTGGGCAATGAGACGTCCGCCGTCTAGGACCGCGATCTCGTCGCACAACTGCTCGACCTCATCCAGATAATGCGAGGTATAGATGATGGTCTTGCCGGCGCGGTTCAAGGCCCTCAGGTTCTCATGAATGGCGTGGCGGGATTGAGGATCGATGCCCACCGTGGGTTCGTCCAGCACGAGCACCGGTGGATCGGGCAGCAGCGTCGTAGCGAGATTCAATCGTCGCTGCTGGCCGCCGGAATAAGTCTCCACCCGTCGATGAGCCAGGTCCTGGAGCCCCGCGAACTCCAGGCCGAACGCCACACGCTCGCGCAGTCTCGCCCCGGAAAGCCCGCTCAATCGCCCGAAGGCCTCGAGATTCTCACGTGCAGTGAGGCGCGGATAGAGCGCGAGCGACTGCGGGGCAAGCCCGATCAGATCTTTGTAGGCATCGGGGGCCTCCGCGAAGCGCAAGCCATGCACCGTGATGCTACCGGAGCGGGGACGCATGAGCGCGCAGAGCATGCTGAGCAAGGTGGTCTTACCGGCCCCGTTGGGCCCGAGCAACCCAAGGAGCGCACCCTTTCGCACCACCAGGCTCACGTCCTCTATGCTGTCGCGCTCGGCGCGCCGATAGCGGCCGAAAAGGTTCTGAATATCGACCGCGAGTTCCGCCTCGGCGGGCGGCCGCGCAAGGGGTACTGAAGCGGGTCTTGGGAGCAGAGCGGCCATGCTCAAGAGGGTAGCAGCGCGCGCCGGGCAAGGCTAGGCAAAAGCCATAAGGGGCAATGGCAAGGTTCGCTCATATCGCTGCCCGCAACGCCCGGAACAGGCGCTCCTCGCGTCCGGCCAGTTGAGCCAAGAAGGCCGCGAGTTCCCCGTAGGCGTCCGCGTCGGTCCGGGTGCCCTTGCAGATGTGGGCGCCCACCAGCGCAAATTGCCGCCATTCATCCCCGATCGCAGTCATCTCCCGCGACAGATCCTGCAGCGCGGGAAGGACGAGGCGCAGGCCCGCCTCGGCAAGAAAGGCAGCGAACAGGAAGCGAAACCCCGCCCCGCCGGTCCCGATCTCCTCCTGCATGCGCACGATCTGCGCGACCTGCGCACGGGCGCGGTCGACACCGAGGCGCGCAGGCCAGCGCCCGATGTCGCGCCCGAGCGCCCGTATGCCACGCACGCCCACGGGTAAGAGCGGGATATCGAGCATCTGCCGACAGGTCGACCGAATGCCCGCGCGTATGGCGTCTTCGATGTCAGGATCGTCGGGTATCGATTCCGGGTAATACAGGAGACCACGGGGGGCGAAGGCGCCGCGCGCGAAGCGGGCGCGTACGAGCGCCTCTGGCGCACAATGAACGACCTCCTCGAACACCGTGTCGCTCAACCAATAGCCCGCATCATCGCGCGCGAAGGCCACGAGGTTGTGACCATTGAACTGGAAGCGCATGGTCGAAGGGAAATACGGCAACCAGTAAACACAGGTCTGAAGGCCCACGGCGAGCCCCTGTGAGAGCAGTTCCTCGAGCCGGCGCGTAGCCGTCTCGGCATCGCGGAAACGTTCGTAGCGCATACGGATGCCGAGGCGACGCGTTGCGGCGCGGACGATGGCAAGTGGCGCTACGCGATAGGCCGTGACCGGGAGCCCCCCGACTTTCAATAATCCCGTGTGCAGGAAAAAGAGCCCGCTGCCCACGCCAAACCACAAGGGCTCGGACAGGTCCAAGCCCCGGTCACGCAAGAGCGCCCCGAGCGTGCCGGTTTCGCAGTGTCCCGAATGCCGGTGCGGGAAAGCGCGCGGGGCGCTCATCCCCCTAGCCCCGGCAGGCGCGCCAACTCCGCGACCGACAGGCCGAAGGCGTGGGCGTAGCGTTCGAGCACGGCGTGCGAGAGTCGCGCGAAGACCTTGGGCCGCAGGTGGCGGCGCACGCGAAAGCGCGACAACCCTGTGTTAGCCGCGAGCAGCCGGTAATCCATCTGGCAGACCGTCATGTGGTAGGCGAGCGCGCTCACCTTTCCCGCCAATACCTGAAGGCGGACCGCCTCCAGTTCCTCCCGCAGAGCATCCCGGGCGTGCTCGTTGACGATGCGCTCCACCTCCCAGCCGCGGCTTGCCACCACCACATAGTGGCCCTGCGCGTCCAGAGCGTAACAGGCGCGACGGCGCCCCTCGAGGACCGAATCGTCTTGCGGGACCTCGTGCGCCTTCATCCCCGAATCTCCCGGTCAGACGACGGTGAGGTGCACATAGCAGGTCGCAAAGCGCGCGCTCTCCGGCACGAGACAGAGGAGACGCTGACCCTTTTGGAGGACGCCTGCGTACAAGAGCTCTTCGAGCATCACATACATCATGGCCGAACCGACGTTGCCCCTTTGCGACATATTGCTGAACCACTTCTCGAAGGGGATGGGGAAACCGATGGCCTCCAGGGCCTTGCTCAAGAGCGGCCGGAAGTACTCGGAGGAATAGTGGGGTAGAAACCAGTCCACATCACGCGCCGCAAGCCCGCGCCTCGACGCGATCGCCGCCAGAGGGCGGGTGACGGCCGCCTCAACGATATGCCGATCCAGCAGGCGCGTATCCTGTTTGACCGTAAAGTAGCGGTCGCGGCTCGCCTCTGCGGGTGACACCTCTCGCCACCCGCGCAACCGACCGTCCGCGCCCCTGTGCGCGCCGCTGTACATACACACCGGAAGTTCGCCGGCATAGGACAGGCAATCTATCCAGTCGACACGCAACGATGGGCCGCGGGCCGCGGGCACGGCGCGCAAGACGGCGGCACCCGCGCCGTCCGACAACATCCAGCGCAGAAAATCCTGCTCGAAGGCCAACACCGGCTGCCGCTCAAGCGTCCCTATGTCGGGCTCGGCATCGAAGTTTTCGGCGCGCATGAAGCTCGAGGCGAGCTCCGAGCCCGTACTTACGGCCACGTTCGCGCTCCCGCCTGCTACCGTCATGTAGGCATACTTAAGGGCGGTGGCGCCCGCCGTGCAGACGCCGGCGATGGAGCTCACCTCCATGGGGGGCGCCGCAAGCGCACCCTGCACCATGTGCGCATGGCCGGGCTTCAACTGGTCCGGGCTGCTCGTACCGCAGGCCAGGCAGCTCACATGCCCGAGGGGCACATCGGCACGCGCCAGCGCGAGCCGCACGGCCGAGGCGGCCATATCGGCGTTGCTATGGGTGAGCACACGGGTCTGCGGATCGATGGCGTAGAAGCGGCGCTTGATACCGTTTCTCGCCAGAACCAATCGGCGGGCACGGGACGGCAGGCCGCCCGCCATACCGAGCACCGCCTCCATCTTATCGTTTTCGACGGGCGCGTTCGGAAAAAAGGCACCCAGGGCCGTGATAAAAACGGGCCGCAACACGGAATCTTTCACAAAAATTCACCACAACGATCGCAGTTGCTGCCAGAGGGGGCTTCGAGACGCTGCGCCGCCGCGCGCAGACGCCCCGACAGGAAAGGCCGCAGTAGCCAGGCCACCGCCAGGGTCACAGGCAGCACAGTAAGAATCATGGTCGCAAGAAACGCGGCGTAAAACACTAAGGCCACCCGTCGCGGGCGCGAGCCCGGGGGGCCGATGCGCCGCAGGAGCCGGCCCCAGAGAAGAAAACTCCGATGACCTATGCGCTCGCTCGCGATATAGCGGGGATCGACGTGCACGGCGCCCAAGCCGCGCAACAGGCTTTGCGTGGGTGCCCCCTGCAGAGTCGGGAGCGCACCGCGCAAGGCGCGACCGAATCGCGCCGCGCCCTCGATGTCCGCGGCGCTCACACCGGCTGCGGGAAAGATTTTCCAAAAGGCGTCCTTGCGCCCGGTCAAAAGCCAGCGCGGGGTCGTGATGAAGGTGCTCCACGGCGGTCCCCGGTCGATGAGCACCACGTTATCGATGAGCCGCGCGCCGCGTCGTTCGAGGAGCGCGATCACCTTCGCCTCGGCGGTAAGCCACATGTTCCGACAAGCGATGAGGGTAATGACTGGCCGCCCGGCAAGCACGCGGGCGGCGTCCGAATGCAGAAAACCCGTGATCGGCAGGGAAGGCGACAGAAACCAAACCTGGTAGGCCAGGATAATCAGGTCGAAGTGCTCGTCCGGATCGAAGGCGACCGGCGCGATCGCCGGCGGATCCAAATAGACTGATTCCGGAAAGACATCCAAAAAGTCCAGAAACCTCCACGGGAACCTATAGGGCTCGCGAGGGACGATGGCCGCATCCACAAGCTCGATGTCCGGGCAGTCCCGCAGGGGGGCGACGAACGACTGCACGGCCCGCGTCAACTGGCCCGTTTGCGAGTAGTAGACGACGAGTACGCGTTTTGCGGCGTGCGACGGTGCCATGATCAATGATTTCCCGCAAGCTGCGCTGCGCTCGTACGTCCGGAGCGGCGATCGTCCAATACTTCAAAAATGGGTGAACACCTTGGGGTCAGTATAGCGGTCGGCCCATACGCGGTAAAGGATGCGCCAAAGGCAGCCGGCGTATGGCCGAGGCTGCCCCGCATCAGCCACCCAGGCACCCGGGCCCACTTGACGGTCAATCGTCGCGGGCGCGGGTGATGACTAGGGGGTGAAATAACGATCAAAGTGTTCGCCCGGCGCGCAAGCAGACCGGTGTCGGCTCCCCCCAACGGTAATCTACCGGCGCCGCCACATGGCCCTTAAGGGCAAGCGTACCGACAGGGATTCTGGTCGACGATGTCGGGGCGGCCGGCCGATACCCGCGCCGTGAATGTGGGTATACCTTTAGCAGCCTCGAAGCGTAAGCGATTTACGCCGTCCGCCCCACCGCGCCCAGCGGAGACGACGGCGCCGGCGCCGTTGCCACGATAGGATGGACCACAACCGCATTAGTCCTAAACATTCCGCGGCTTACCGCCCCGAACCGCTCGCCCCGAAAAACCCGGCTGGATCGCTTTCGATCGCACGCGCCCGCCGCATCCGAAGGCGATTCGACGCGCCTCGCATGGAGCGCAAGACAAATGTGCTGGCCCTTCGGCCAAGACCTGCTAAGGTTAGGTTTTTGCCGTGCATCAAAATGGGATGCGGAGATCAAGACATGAAACGCGAAAAGTCGTGGGCGATCCTGTGCGCCCTCATCGGGGCCGCGGCGGTGATACCTGCGGCGTTCTCAAGCACGCAGGCATCGGTCGTTTCGAACAAACCTTACCTGCTGGTCGCGGCGCCGCGCGAGACCGTGGCGCGCGGCCAGCGGGACTATGGGCCCATCGCCGCCTTTCTCACCAAGGTCCTTCATCATCAGGTGGTCTACAAACATCCCAATGGTTGGCTGACCTATGAGCTTTGGATATGGAAAGATCACGCCGATATCTACTTTGATGGCCCGCAATTTGGGGCCTGGCGCCTCCATCATCTCGACCAGACCCTGGGGCCACGAATCCCCCAACCGCAGGACTGGCGGCTCTATACCTGGAAGGGCTCGCCCGTAAAGAATCTCAAGGATGCGGCGGCCGGCGCCATGCTATGCGCCCCACCCGTGCCCAATTTCGGAACCCTTTGGGTAACGAGTCTTTTCCCAAACCCCGAGCGCCAGCCCTATATCCGCAACGTGCATGGCTGGAAGCGCATCTTCAAGGAAGTGGCCGATCATCAATGCACGCTTGGCGTGGGTCCGCGTCTCACCGTTCACTACCTGGATCCGAATGGCCAGAAGGTGACCATCCTGGAGCGTAGCCCCCACTACCCCAACCAGGCCTTCACAATCAGCCGGACACTCCCAAGAAACGTCCGCGTCGCCATCGTGAACGCACTCTTGAGCCCGGAGGGAGAAAAGGCCATGATGCGATTGCGCAAACGTTTCGCACACGGTCGCCGCCTGGTCGCCGGGCATGCCAGCCAGTACCGAAACGTGGACCAGGGTCTTGACGCGCAGTGGGGCACGATCTACGCCTCCGGCATTGATCGCTACCTGAAGCAAGACGCTAAACGCGAAGGGTTCGCGGCCGATCAAAAGGTTGCTCCCTGACACACGGAAACTAATAATAGGGACGGAGCATGAAAAGAAACCAATGGAAAAAACTCCTGGGAGGAGTACTCCTCACCGCAGCAACGAGCTGTGCTTTTGCCAAAGCTATGCCCCAAGTGCCCGGGGCACCCGCCATCCATGGCCACCCGGTGGTCAACACCCCCAAGATGCTGATGTGGCCGCGTAACGGGCGACCTGCGGCCGCTGACCTTACCGATCCAACGGCGGATCTTCTATTCGATCTGCACGGCAGTATCGAAAAAGGTGCGTGCCGCAAGATCGATTTGGTAGTGTCCACCGAGGGCAACTACCACATGGCGCTCAACACCCTCTGGCACAAAGTGCTTCTGCCACGCTATGGAAGGACCATACGCAGCTGGTACTATACGACCAGTCCGCCGGTGGCCTTCCCTCAGCTCATGCATCACGATGACCTGAGCTTCGGAAATTTCTACCTGCATTGCCGCCCCGAGGTCGCCATCGCGGCGCCGCGGCTCATTCATAAGCTTGAGGTCCACGGATTTACGGAAGGCAAGCCGCTGGCGCTCATGAAGAGTCGCGGCAACGTCCTGCTCGTAAAGCACGGCAACCCCCTGCATATCCACAGCGTGTGGGATCTAGGCCGGCCGAACGTGCATCTCGTCACCCCCAACCCCTACAATGAACCCGGCGCCTTCCTGAACTACGCGAGTACGATCTATGAGATCGCTAAACACGATCCGCATCCGCCGAAGGGCTGGACCGCGAATCGCCTGTTCAACGCGATCTTCAACAGCCACGTGAAGGACAAATGGCTGATCGGGGCGCGTATTCACCACCGCGATGAACCGTGGTCAGTGGCCTATGGCAAGGCCGATGTGGCGGTCATCATGTACCAGCTCGGCAAGTACACGGAGAACGTGTTCCCGCACGTCTTCACGCTGGTCCCGCTCGGCGGCACGGTCTCCGACCCGCGACCACTTCCGGGTAACGAGACCGATACCACTTACCTGATCCGGATCAAGGGGCACTTCACGGCCCGCCAGCGCGCAGCGCGTCGGGACTTCATCAAAACCCTGGAGTCACCCATCTTCACACGCATCCTGAACCAGGACGGGCTGCGCCGTCCGTAAAGGGTTCTCTAGGGAGCAGGACGGCCCCCCGCCGTCCTGCGTGGGGCGCACGAGCCAATTTCCCCACGGCTCGCGCGCCCTTTTTTTCGGGCGTCGCCCAGCGGACGGGAGATCCCGGCATTGCCGCCGGACCTAAGGGCCACAGGTCGCCCCTGCCGCAGCACATCAAAGACCGGAAGGTACCCTCCGAAATCCCAGACGCACGAAACCACCGCCGCTCTCTTCAGAGCCGGGAGCGGCTCCAGGCGCGCTGCACGCCCATGGGGACAGCCCTGACTCTTCGGCCAAGAGCTGCTAAGGTTAACGGCTCAGGCCTCGCGGCCTCTCAAGATGACTAATGCAGTATGGGGGTAAGAAGTTGATAAGGTACAGTAAATTGCGGGGGACCCTGGGAGTGCTTTTGGCGGCCGCGGCATCGGCGACCGTCCTCCCGTCCGGCGCCCGAGCGGCAGTGGCATCGGATAAACCTTATGTCCTCGTAGCGGCGCCGCGCGAGACCGCGGCACGGGGACTGCGCGACTACGGACCAGTGGCCGCCTTCCTTACCAAGGCCCTACATCATCCCGTGGTCTACAGGCACCCAAATGGCTGGCTCACCTACGAGCTTTGGATATGGAAGGATCGCGGCGACATCTACTTCGACGGCCCGCAATTCATTTCGTGGCGCCTGCACTATCTCCACCAGACGCTCGGGCCGCGCGTGCCGCAAACGCAGGACTGGCGCCTCTATACCTGGAAGGGTTCGCCGGTCAGGAATCTTGAGGAAGCCGCCACCGGCGCCGAGCTCTGCGCCCCGCCGGTGCCGAACTTTGGGACACTCTGGGTGACGGGTCTTTTCCCAAACCCGGCCCGTCAACCCTATATCCATAACATGCATGGCTGGAAGCGGATCTTCAAGGCTGTGGCCGACCACCAATGCACGCTTGGCATAGGCCCGAAACTCAGCCTCCATTACCTGGACCCCCAGCACAAGAAGGTGACGATCCTGCGGCGCAGCCGCCACTTCCCCAACCAGGGGTTTTCGCTCAGCGCCAAGCTCCCCGAGGCCGTGCGCGCGGCCATCGTGCGCGCCCTCTTAAGCCCGGCCGGGGAGCAGGCCATGATGCGCTTGCGCAAACGGTTCGCGCACGGCCAGCCGCTCGTTGCCGGGCATGCCAGCCAATACCAGAACGTCGATACGGGCTTGAGCGCGCAATGGGGCACGATCTATGCGTCCGGCATCAGCCGCTACCTGAAGCAAGACGCCAAGCGCGAAGGGTTTGCCGCTGATTAGCGGCCTGCGCCCCGGCACGCGGATAGCCGACGGGGTGCCTGTCGAGACCGGGATGACACTCGGGGGTTTCATAAGCTCGGGGAGGGTAGCAGGCCTTCGCGCGCCTGTTGGGCCCGGACCGGCGGCACCGTCCGTAAGACATCCACGGCACACGAATCGCTTACCCCTGCGAGTCGTGTGCCTTTGTTTCTGGGCTTCGCGCCTTGCCTCGCACCCCATCTCTCCTTAAAGTAACACCTCCCTTCACGGCCCGAGACTGTCCATGACCTCAAAGAGCGCTTCCTCGCCCGCCGCGCCCGCTTTCTGCGCCGGGATGCATTCCTTCGGCGCGCCATGGCCCGATTTCGCGACCCTGGGTTCGCGCCCCGCCATATCCGAGAACGCCCAAGCGATCAAGGACGCGCGTTCCAAAGAGGCCGCCTATCAGACCTTGCTCATGGCCGACGCCCTCCGCTACGTCACGCTTCAGATGTGCGCCTCCAAGGCCTCCGGGCACCCGGGAGGCTTTGCGTCCAGCGCTGAGGCCTACGCAGCTTTCGTCATGCTCGGGCACACGCATATCGTCACCGAGGTCGGGCATCATGCGCCGGGTTTCTATAGTGCGATGTTTCTGGACGGATCGCTAGAAGCGCTCGGTATCCGTACCATGACCGACCTCATGGGGCGTTTTCGCGAACAACATGGCCTGCTTGGGCACCTATCCGGGGCGATCCCGGGCATATTGGCCCCCGCGGGCCCCCTGGGCCAAGGCCAGCACTTTGCCATGGCAGGCGCCCTTCTGCATCCGGACCTGCTCTTTCCCGTGACGATAGGCGATGGCGGGCTCGGCGAGCCTTATGTCTTGAGCGCCATCAAACACTTTCACACGAGCTACCCGGCGGCTACGAATTTCCTGCCCACGCTCGTCTGGAACGGCTTTAGTCAAGAGCACCATTCGATGGTGTCGGAGCTTTCCAACGACGATATGCGTCGCTACTTCGAGGCCCACGGCTTCGGGCACGTGATCCTGGTCGATGCCAAGGAGTTCGACGACGCGGGCCAGGCGGGACGCTACGTGGATTCGACCCGATTTTCCTTCGCTCACCGCCTGGCCTTTGGCCAAGCGGTGCTTGCCGCCGCCGACGAGGCTGCGCGCAGCGCGCTTGGCGGGACGCTCACGGCGCTCATCATAAAGCAGCTGAAGGGCGCGGGCGTCCATGCCCATGGGGCAAAATCCCATAACCTCTACCCGGGCGACACCCTGGATAAGCCGCACATCGAGGCGGCATTGGCGGCGCGCGCCTTAAGCCCCGACGCATGGGCGCTGGTGCGCGAGAATTTCAGGCGGGCGGGCGGCGGTCCGGCAGCCCAAACGATGGTGACGGAGCGCGTGCTCGAACTGCGCGATCTCGGGGCCTTTCCGGTCAAGGACTATGGCCTGACCGAGAAAGCGGTGTCGTCCACGGCGGTCGGGGCCCTGGTCGCATGGCTGGGCGGCCAGGACCCGCGGTTCGTCGTCACCAATGCCGACGGCAACGAGGCCTCGGGACTCAAGAACATCAACGACGCGTTGAAGATCCGCCACCCGACCGCGGACCCGGTCTATAACCAGGAGCCCGGGGGGCAGGTCTACGAGCCCCTGAGCGAGGACGCGTGCGCAGGCCTGGCCGCCGGGCTTGCCCTCTTCGGCAGCCGGAGCCTCTGGCTCTCCTATGAGTCCTTCGCCATCAACGGCTGGCCCATCTACCAGACCGTGACCCAGGCCATGGCGGAGTTGAGACGCCGCACACCGTCGGCCGTCTGCCTGTTTACCGCAGGCGCCCTCGAACAGGGGCGCAATGGCTGGACCCACCAACGGCCGGAGATCGAGAACTACATCGCAGCCCAGATGCGCAACGGCAACGTCTACCTGCTGTTTCCTCCCGACGCCAACGCCGCGCAAGCCGCCTACGAATACGCGGCGACCAGCTGGAACAAGGGCATGGCCATCATTGCCTCCAAGAGCCCGCTGCCGGTCTACATGACCATCGAAGCAGCGCGGCGGGCGGTGCGCGAAGGCGCCGCAGTCCTCTACGAGGGCCCGGAGGGGCGACGCGGCCGCGTCGTGTTGGCGGCGGCCGGGGATATGGTCCTGCTGTCGGTGTTCACCGCCAAGGAACGGCTGGAGGCCGAAGGTTTTGGCGTGCGCATAGTGGCCGTGGTCAATCCGCGACAGCTGTATCGGCCCTCGGATGTGGCCGCCGGAACCGTCGCCGAACCCGATCACGGCTTCATGGCGGACGCGCCGTTTTCACGGCTCTTCGACGCCGACCGTTTGGTGGCGGTCAGTGGCGGGCCCTCGGGCGCGCTCGAGCCTGTGCTGTTGCGCACAAAAACCCCGCGGCGCGCCACGCTCGCCTGGAGGCGCGGTGATACCACCGCCTCACCTGCGGAGCTCCTGGACTACAACGGGCTCGACGCGGGTGGCATCACAGCCCAGGTCTTGGCGATGGACGAATAGATGGGTGCGCAAGGCACCTGGGCGCGCAAGGTCATCGTTTTGGATGACGACCCGACCGGATCGCAGACCGTCCATTCCTGTCTTCTGCTCATGCGTTGGGACACGCTCACGCTGAAGACGGCCCTGCGCGCCGAAGGTCCGCTCTTCTTCATCCTCACGAACACCCGGAGCATGGGACCCGGCGAGGCCGCCGACACGGTGCGCGCGGTGTGCCGGAACTTGCGCACGGCGCTCGATGAGCTGGTCCGCGAAGGAGTGGCGATACGACCCATCTTCGTCAGTCGCTCGGACTCAACCTTGCGGGGCCATTACCCGGTCGAGACCGACGTCATGACCGAGGAGCTGGGCCCCTTCGATGCCCACTTTCTCATTCCCGCATTTTTCGAGGGTGGGCGCGTGACGCGTGGCGGCCGCCACTATATTTTGATGGACGGGGTCCCGGTCCCCGTGCACGAGACCGAGTTCGCGCGCGACACGGTCTTCGGCTACCGCAACAGCGATCTGCGCGAATATGTCGCGGAAAAGACCTCCGGGCGCATCGGCGCCGATGAGGTGGCGCTCTTCACGCTAGCGGATGTGCGTGCCGGCTGCGGCGCACGCCTCAAGGGGCTTTCCGGCAATGCCTGTTGCGTGGTCGACGCCGTCCAGCAAAGCGACCTCGACCAGTTCACCCGCGCCGTCTATGAGGCTGTCGATGCCGGGCGGCGTTTCCTGTTCCGCAGCGCGGCAAGCCTGCTCACGTCGCTTGCGAACCTCCCCCTTCAGCCGGTCCCTCCGGAGGCGATGTCGGGCTATGCACGCGCCGCCGTTGGGGTGGTTGTGGTCGGCTCGCACGTGCGCAAGACCACCGAACAGTTGAATGTGTTGATGCACGAACCGGGCGTATGGGCGGTCGAAATCGACGTCGACCGCGCGCAGAAGGCGGATGGCGCCTTCGTGACCCAAATCCTAAGCGAGATCGACGCCGCCCACGCCGCCCACAAGACCGCGATCCTCTTCACGAGCCGCACGGAGCGCCAGTTCGCTGACCGTCAAGAGCGCCTGCGGTTTGGGGCAGCGGTGTCGAGCTTCCTGATGCGTATCGTACAGTCCCTGCCGAAGACCACAGGCTTTCTGATCAGCAAGGGCGGAATCACATCGAATGACGTCTTGAGCGCGGGGCTTGCCCTGGATAGCTGCGAGGTCGTAGGCCAGATCCTCCCCGGCTGCTCCGTGGTCTGTTGCCCCGAGGATCATCCGCGGCACCCGCTGATGCCGGTGGTGATCTTCCCCGGTAACGTCGGTGACGCCCAAGCCCTGAAGACCGCTTACCAGCGCATGATCGGCCGTTTCTAAAGAGGGCTGGCACCACTCGCCAGGCGCCCCACACAAGCCCAGGCCCGATGCCCTGTCGGGCCGTTGGGCGTCAGATGAGGGGTGGGTTGGGGCCCACACGGGAGCTGCCCTGAGGGGAGGGGGATGGCCGAGCAGGAAACGGCTTATCGGGCCGCATCCCTCCGGCGCCCCCGATGATCGCATGCCTACCCACCCCCTCTTATCGTGGCGGCCAAGCAGCAATTCTCAATGTGAAGCGTAGAAGCCCGGCCGATATGGCGGAAGAGCCCGGAACACCCGGTGACGGCGTCAGGACGAGGGTATTTGAGGACGCCTAGCCGGGCGTTAGGTGCTTATCGGCGCGCGCCCATGCCATCGAGTACTTACGGGCCGTTGTCACATTGAGAATTGCTGGCGGCCAAGGTCGGGGCTTGCGCAGACCCGCGGTTTTCCTTATAGTGCGCGGTCTTTGTATCAGCATAACGCCCTTGCCGAGGCGCAACATGAAAGCCGATATCCATCCCGAATACCAGACCATCACGGTCACATGCGCGTGCGGGAACGTCTTCAAGACGGGTTCCACGCTCGGCCATGACCTGGCCGTCGAAGTCTGCTCCGCTTGTCATCCGTTCTACACGGGCAAGCAAAAGATCGTCGACAGCACCGGACGCGTCGAGAAATTCCGCCAGAAGTACGGCCTGCGCAGCAAGTAGGCGTGGACTCGGCATGACAGAGAAGGCACGAGAAGCGGCGCTCTCGTATCATGCCGCAATCCCCCCGGGCAAGATCGCGGTCGTAGCGACGAAGCCGTGCGAGACGCAGGACGACTTGGCGCTTGCCTATACGCCTGGTGTCGCAGAGCCCGTGCGCGCGATCGCTGCCGACCCCGAAAACGCCTACCGCTACACTGCCAAGGGCAACCTCGTGGCGGTGGTGAGCGACGGGACCGCGGTGCTGGGGCTTGGGAACGTCGGGGCACTCGCCTCGAAACCTGTGCTCGAGGGTAAAGGCGTCCTGTTCAAGCGGTTCGCGGGCATCGATGTCTTCGATCTCGAGATCAAGGCCGCCTCTCCGGAACAATTCATAGAGGTCGTCGCCGCGCTTGAGCCAACCTTCGGGGGCATCAACCTCGAAGACATCGCCGCGCCAGCCTGCTTTGCCATCGAAAAGGCCTTGAGTGAGCGCCTGTCGATCCCGGTCTTTCATGACGATCAGCACGGAACGGCCGTTATCGTGTGCGCGGGGCTGCTGAATGCCCTCGAACTCCAGAGAAAATCCCTGAAGACCGCGCGCATCGTCTGTCTCGGCGCAGGGGCCGCCGGCATCACGTCCATGCGGCTCCTCATGAGCTTGGGCGCGGCCGCGGAGAACATCATCCTGGTCGACAGCCGCGGCGTGGTGCACAGCGAGCGCACCGACCTGAACGACTATAAGCGCCCCTTCGCCCACGTCACGCCGCTTCGAACCCTGCGCGAGGCGATGGCGGGCGCGGATGTTTTCGTCGGCGTGGCGGCGGCGGATCTCGTGGACGCGTCCATGGTGCGGGACATGGCGGCGCGTCCCATCGTGTTCGCGCTCGCCAATCCGGTCCCGGAGATCCTCCCCGAGGTCGCCCATGCCGTGCGCGCCGACCTCGTCATGGCCACCGGCCGCTCGGATTACCCCAATCAGGTGAACAACGTCCTGGGCTTTCCGTTCATATTCCGCGGAGCACTCGATGTGCGCGCCCGGACCATCAATCAGGCCATGCAGCTCAGCGCCGTCCATGCCCTGAGCGCGCTTGCGAAGGAGCCGGTACCGGCCGAGGTCCTGCAGGCCTACCGCATTGATCAGCTGGCCTACGGTGCGGATTATTTCATACCAAAGCCTCTTGACCCACGCCTGCGTGAGCGTGTGCCACCGGCCGTCGCGCAAGCCGCCATCGACACCGGTGTTGCGCGCGCCCCCTACCCCAAGCACTACCCGCCCCGCCCGGATCGATCAAGCTGATCGCGGCTGCGTCACAATCCAATAGGGACGCAATGGCGTGGCGGATCGGCGTAAACGCGCATCTCTTCGGGAAGACCCCGTGAAGAGTCCGAGACGGGGCCTGGCCGCCGCACACCGGGAACGGGTGGGCCCTTGATGGTCTATGGCGCCCCCCGTACGGTCCGCGACCACGTCCTGTATGTAGAGCGCAGGCTCAAGGCCGCGCATGTGGCCTTTGGGCACGGGACCGAGGATGCCCGCGATGAAGCGGCATGGCTCGTATCCGGCGCCCTGAAGATCGCGCCGAACGGACTTGCGGCGAAGCTCACCGAGATCCCCGGCCGCAAGGCGGTGGCGCGTATCCGCAGCCTCTTGGCCGCGCGTATCCGCACCCGCCAGCCGCTCGCCTACCTGCTTGGCGAGGCCTGGTTCATGGGGCGTCGCTATCTCGTCGACCCGCGCGTCATCGTGCCGCGATCCCTGATCGGGGAATTCTTGCCCGAAGACGGGGCCTCGCCGCTCGCGGATATCGACATCCGCTCCATCCTCGATCTCTGCACGGGCAGCGCGGCCATTGCAATCGCCGCGGCCCGCGCCTTCCCAGGGGCACAGGTCGACGCGGTCGATATCTCGCAAGACGCGCTCAAGGTCGCGGCGCGGAATGTCCGCCTCCACGGCCTCGGCGACCGGGTGCGGCTCATCGCCTCGGACCTCTATAGCGGACTTGAGGGACGGCGTTACGACCTGATCTTGAGCAACCCGCCCTATGTCTCCACGGCCGAGATGGCATCGCTGCCGCAGGAATACCGCAAGGAACCCGCCTTGGCGCTCGAGGCGGGCACCGACGGACTCGATCTGGTGTTACCCATACTCCGGCAGGCGCCGGAACATCTCACGGATGACGGGCGCTTGGTCCTCGAAGTCGGGGCAAGCCGCGAGGCGCTCGAGAATCGCTTCCCCGACCGGCCCTTCCTGTGGCTCGCCTCCGCCGACGACGAATGCGTCGGCTACTGGCATAGAGAGGATCTCCGGGACTTCGCGAGCGACGAATAGCGCCTCGGGCACCCGATGGGGACGCAGGCGCAAGGCTTTGCCACCTGAGCGCACCGCGGCCTTATCCGCCGCCTTTGCAAGGACCCGTGCGCACGCCCGTGATGCGCTGATGTTCAGTCACATTACCCAAGGCCGTGGTGATGACCGCGCGGGTATGGCCCGCGAAGCTGCGCCCCCCGGGGCCCAGACGTAGGCGCGCCGAGACATGCACACGGATCGCTCCCTGCCCCCCCGCCTGACTCAGGCGACATACCTCGCTCACGGTGACCAAATTCCCCTGGACGCTCACCGGGCCGTCCAGACGGCAATGGCTACCCTCGTTTTGCAGGATCTTCCGCGCCGTGATGTGGCCCCCGCGCAGACACGTCGAGTAATGCATGGGCCCCCCCGGCGCGCGCGCCGTCATGCGCCATTCGCCGGCCGCGATCTGCGGCGCCTGGGCCCAAGTCGCCACAGCCCACCCCAAGGCCCCGATTCCTAAGGCTATGCGTCCGATTTTCACCATGTCGTCGTTGCGCCGCTTTGAGGAGACAGAGAGATTAGGGGGCCGGACGCGGCCGCTGTCAAGGGCGACCGGCAGGCGAGAACCGACCGGCGATCCTCAGCCATCGCGTCGGGCGGCGTAAAGCCCGTCTATGGCCGCCTGGTAGCGCTCCTCTATCCATTGGCGCCGAACCTTCAGGGTGGGCGTGAGAAAGCCGTTTTCGATGGTCCAAGGACCGTTGACACGCAGCACATGGCAGATCCGGGTGTATCCTGGAAAGGCGTGGAGTTGCGCGTTGGCCCGATCGCAGAGGATGTTTTCCTCCTCTATGTCGCTTACAGCCAACAGCGCCAGGGCACCACGCCCCTCCCCGACCACCAGCGCTTGCTCGAAGGCCGGGTCCTGAAGAATGGCCTGCTCGACATCGGCGGGTGCGACCTTTTCCCCGTTCGAGAGGACGATAATGTCCTTGGCCCGTCCGGTGAGATACAAGAGACCATTCTCAAGGCGCCCGAGATCCCCGGTATGAAGGAAACCCTCGGCATCGATCACCTCGGCGGTGGCCTCGGGTTGATTCCAATATCCTTGCATGATGCTCGGACCCTTGACGCAGATCTCGTCGTTCAGGAAACGCAAGGTGAGGTTCGCAAGCGGCCGGCCCACGGAGGCCAGATCGCGATCGGCAAGACGCAGGCAGCTGATCACAGGCGCGGTCTCGGTGAGCCCGTATCCCTGCAGGAAACGCAGGCCCAAGCCCGTGAAGTAGGCAAGCAGCCGCGGTGACGCAGGGGCGCCCCCCAGGAACACATAGCGCAGCCTTCCCCCCAGACGGCGCCGTACAGCGCGGCCGACTACGGCATCAAAGAACCAGGCGGACAACCGTTCGCGTCCGCGGGCCCGCCCCTCGAAGACGGCCAAGCCCGCCGCAGAGGCGCGTGCCACGAGCCGCTCCCGCCGCGGCGACCCCTTCATCTCCTCCTGCATCTTGCCGTAGGTCCGCTCGAAGATCTTGGGCACGCTCACGAGGATGGTCGGCCGCATGCTCATGAGATCCGCGCTCAACTCGGAGATGCCGCGCGAGAACACGGTCTCGGCACCCATGGCCACGGCCACAAATTCCCCGACGGTGCGCTCGAGCATGTGCGACAAGGGCAGAAACGACAGGAAGCGGTGCGGCTCCGCGGCGATCTCGGGGATGGCCTCCAGCAAGGCCGCGACATTGGCGAGGATATTCCGGTGGCTCAGCATGACACCCTTGGGGCGGCCCGTGGTCCCGGAGGTGTAGACGATAGTGGCGAGATCGTCCGGATCCGGCTCATGCGCCGGTGGTCGCGCCTTGCGGCCCGCCGCCAACCACTCGCCAAAGGGTACGACGCCGCGCACCTCCTTGAAGCTTACGATGCCCTGGAGTCCGCAGGCGAGGATTTCGGGGGCCGGCGGCCGATCGACGAAGAGCCAGCGCACGCCAGCATCTTTCAGGCAATAGGCGATGTTCTCCGGGCGGTCATTGAAGAACAAGGGCACGACCGTAAGGCCCAGGGACAGCGCCGCGATGTCACAGAACACCCACTCGGGGGCGTTGTAGGCGCATATGCCCACGCGATCCCCGGGGCAAAGCCCGCTCGCGGCGAAGGCCGCCCGCACGCGGGCGACCTCACGCGCGGCCTCGCCCCAGCTCCAGGTGCGCCACCTTCGGCCATCATAGCCGCGGTAGGCCGGCTCATCGGTGGTCGTGGCGATGCGACGGGCAAACAGCCCGCCCAGCGTAGCCGGGGCGTTCGGCATAGCACTCCTCATAGGTTGGCGGATCGACGCGCGAGGAGGTCCCCTTGCGACCAGGCGTCGTCGGGTGTGAAGCGCAGTCCGTGGCGCTGGGTCAATTCCAAAAGCCGGGCGCGTACCTCGGCCGCCCCCAAGGCAGCGGCATAGCCCAAGGGCCCACCACGAAAAGGTGCGAAGCCCGTGCCATAGACAAGTCCGATATCCACCATATCGGCATCTGCCACGATGCTAAGACGCAGACAGCGCGCCGCCTCGTTCACGAGCCGCATGATGAGCCGCTCGCTTATGGCGGAGTCCGGCGGCGAGCGGCGCCGTAGCGAGAAGCGCCGTGGCCGGGGGTAACTGTAGAAACCCTGACCTGACTTCTTTCCGAGAGCGCCGGCCTCGACCTTGCGCGCGAGAAGCGCCGGGACCGGCATATCAAGGGCCGCGCCCAGGGTCTGTGCCACGGCGAGACAAACATCGAGTCCGACCGTGTCGGCCAGCGCAATAGGCCCCATTGGCATGCCGAAATCGGTGGCCGCATCGTCGATATCCGCGAGCGCCACGCCCTCCTCCACGAGAGTGACGGCCTCGAGCAGATAAGGCATGAGGGCGCGGTTGACAAGGAACCCGGGCGAGCTTTTGACATCCACGGGCAAACGATCGAGGCTAACCGCGAGGCTGCGCATGGCGGCGAGCGTCGCGGGCGCAGTCGCAGTCCCGCCGATCACTTCGATCAGGGGCATCTTGGCCACGGGGTTGAAGAAATGTAGCCCGACGAGGCGCCCGGGAACGGCAAGCCCCACGGCGAGCTCGTCCAGGGGCAGGCTGGAGGTGTTGGTGGCGATGATGGTCCGCTCCGCGACCTGCGCCTCGATCTGCGCAAAGAGTGCGCGCTTGGCATCGCGATCCTCGACGATGGCCTCGATGACGAGGTCAGCCCGCGATAAGGCGCCGCCGCGCATGTCCGGCATCAACCGGTCGCGCGCGGCCTCCGCGGCACGCCCCTTCAGACGTTCGGCGAAGAGTCCATGGGCCCTCTTGATGGCGCGCGCGAGCACCTCCGGCGCGCGATCCTGGAGGCTCACATGGAAGCCCTTGAGAGCCGCCCACGCGGCGATGTCGGCGCCCATCACGCCGGCGCCCACCACATGCACGCGCCGGATCCCGTGGACATGTTCGCGGGCGCGCCGCTTCAAGTCCTCCGCCACCTCGAATAAGTGCACGAGGTGGCGGCTTGCGGGAGTCACGAGCATCTCGGCGCACGACAGGGCCTCGGTCTCGAAGGGGGCTTGGCGCGCCCATAAGGATGCGATGCGGCAGGGCGCTGGGTACTGACGGCAATCGACCTTCGCCTTCAGCCGCCACTGCATGAACGCGCCCAGGTAAGGCCGTAGAAACGGCGCCCCAGCCCATGCTTGGCGCCAGGACGGACACGCCTTCGGTGGCACGTCGCGCACGAGCGCACGGGCGGCGGCGTCCAGGTGGCGCTCGGGCACACAGGCGTCCACGAGCCCGAGGCTCCGGGCCCGGCGCCCCGACACGGCGCGCCCGCCGAGCATCAGGGACAGTGCCGGCAAGGCCCCGATCAAGGCTGGCAGCCGCACGGTCCCACCGAAACCCGGATGGATGCCGAGCTTGACCTCGGGCAGGGCTAGGCTCGTACGCTCATCGTCGCAGGCCACACGGTAGCTGCAGGCGAGCGCCAGTTCGAGGCCGCCACCGAGACACGGTCCATGGATGACCGCGACCGATGGATAGGGGAGACGGGAAAGGCGTTCAAGGACCTTCTGACCTGCGCGCGTAAGCTCAGCGGCACGGGCAGCATCAAGGATACGCCGAAATTCGTGGACGTCGGCGCCGACCACAAAACCCTCGGGCTTACCCGACCGGATGAGCACCCCACGCGCGGATCGCATCTCGAGATCGGCAAGCGCCTGATCGAGATCGCCCAAGACCTCGCTTGACAGCACATTGTGGCGTCGGCCCGGCACATCCAGGACGAGTTCCAGGATGTCGTCCTGCTCGGAAATTGTCCAACTCTTGCCGGTCATGATGCGCCACCTCCCCGTATGAGCATGGCCCCGCCCTGGCCCCCGCCTATGCACAAGGTCGCAAGCCCGAGCGCCCCCGGCTCGTCGCGCAAGGAGCGCGCCAGATGCAAGACCAGCCGCGCGCCGGTGGCGCCGACTGGATGGCCAAGGGCCACCGCGCCGCCATGAGGGTTCAGGCGCGCGGGGTCGATCGCACCCAAAGGGGCATCGAGCCCGAGCTCTTCCCGGGCGTAGGCCTGACTCGCAAACGCCGCCTGGCAGGCCAGCACCTGCGCGCTGAACGCTTCATTCAGCTCCACATGACGCAGGTCCCCGATGCCCAGCTTATGGGCGCGCAGCAGCTTGGCGGTGGCATGCACAGGCCCAAGTCCCATCTGCGCGGGATCCACACCGGCCCAGGCGTGGTCCACGATCTCGGCCAACACCGGGAGGTGGTGGTGGCGCACCATGGCCTCGCTCGCCAGGAGCACGACGGCCGCGCCGTCTGTGACCTGCGAGCTGTTACCCGAGGTCACGCTCCCGAAAGGCCGATCGAATACGGGCTTTAACCGCCCGAGTTTCTCGAGGTCCGTGTCAGGCCGCACCCCGTCGTCTTGCCCATAGCTGTCGGCGCGCGACCCATATAAAGGTTCGACCTCATCCCGCAAAAGCCCATCGGCCTGACTTGCCGTTGCCCGCTGATGACTTTGCAAGGCGTAACTGTCCTGCGCGAGCCGCCCTATATGAAAACGGTGCGCGACGATCTCGGCGGTCTGCCCCATGGAAAGGGACACCACCGGGTCGCGCAGGCCAAGCAGCAGCGAGAAGACCGGGCGTAAGTGACCTAAGCGAAAATCCGCGAGTGCGCGCAGACGCCGGGTCGGGGTCTTGGCGCGATAGAGGCGCGCAAGCCATCGGCTCATGGCTATATTCCACTGGATGGGGGCGCGGCTCATGGCCTCGGTGCCTCCGGCCAGCACCAGATGGGCCCGCCCCGCCCGAATATCGTCGTAAGCGCTTGCCACCGCCTGCAACCCTGAGGCGCAGTTGCGCTGGACCGTGTAGGCGGGGACCGCGAAGCCCGTGCCGACGCGAAGACCGACGATGCGCGCGATATTGGCCTCGTCGGGGGCGGCGATGACACAGCCCAATATCACTTGGTCGATATCCTCCGCATCAAAGGGTTGACGCGCCAAGAGGGCGCGCGTAGCCGCCACCGCGAGATCCGCGGCACTGAAAGGCCCAGGCTCGTCGCGCGCCTTCAGGAATGGCGTCCGTGCCCCATCAACGATAAACACCTTGGCACTCATATCGCCTCCTCCGTCCCCGTCGGCGCAAGCGCCGTCAACAAGGCCTCGACCCAGACCCCCACCTCGCCCACGCAGCGTACCACCGGCGGCGCCCCCGGACGCGTGTTAAAAATCGGCGCCTCCGCGTCGCGATTGATGGCGATGATCTGGGTCTCAGGCGCGATACCGACCAAGTGCTGCGGCGCCCCAGAGACACCCAACGCGAACAGTAATCGCGGCGCCACCTGGAGCCCGGTCTGCCCGATCTGATGCTCAGACGACAAGATCCCGCTCTCCTGCACAAACCTGCGTGTCGCGCCGAAGGCGACCTCGCAGCCCATCATAGCCGAGAGCCGCGATTTAAGCCTCATCAGCTCTCTTTCGAAGAAGGCGGGGTCGGCCCCGCCGTGTCCCACATCGATCACCACCTCGGCTCCAGCAAGACCTGTGGCGCGGTGCCTATACAGGGCGCGCGCGAGGCCCCCCGGCCGTACGCGGGGAGGCGCCAGGTCTTCCACGATACAAGCCCCCGCGCGCCCTGCGGCGCCCGTCGTGCTCGCACGGGGGCCTGCCACCAGCACCGCGTGGTCGGGACAGGGGCTGAGCCATACGCTCCCACCGCGTTCACAGACCAAATCACCGCCCTGGCAGGCGACGACATCCGTGTAGAGGGGACGGCCGAGGCGTGAGGCCAAGGCCCCGGCGAGCGCCGCGTGTTCGGGCCCGAGAACGATACGAGCGGCCGGAGCCAGATGCTCGGCAAGCGTTGATGCGCAAGACGCCGCAGCCGGCGGCACGAGCAACCGAAAGAGCGGCATGTCCAAACCCTCGGGCGGTGCGTCGCCCCGGTCTTGCGCGAGCCAGACTGCACCCACCGCGGGTCCGAGGCTGTGCGCGAGCACCGCCGGACTCCGTCCGAGCGCCCCGGACCCTGTCACCGCCATCACCGGCGCAAGTCTGGCCGTGCCGGCGATGACGCGCGCCGCCTCGACCGGCGTGCCCCCAATCTGCGCCAAGACCCACGCCACGAGATCCTCAGGCCTTTCCATCACGGCCGGCGCGCTAGGGGTGGTGGGTGCCGCGGGGCAGGCGCTCACCGCAGCGGACGCGAGCCGCCGCTCCTCCGGGGGGCTCTTCAAGGCTCCGAGCCAATCTGTGATCGCGAAGTCGTCGCTGCGGCCGGTGGCGTCGAAGCGGCCGGAGGCCAGGAGCGTGCGCCCATAGCCTGCCCGCACGCGCGCTCCGTGGGCGCGCCTCACGATGTAGCCCCGACGGCCCGCCCCGGTGCAGCCGGCCACGCCATCGATGAATGGGGCACCCAAGGCCCCAGCCAAGGCCGCCAGGAAGGCCGGTTCCTGGGGGCCGGCAAGTACCAGCGCGGGCCCAAGCGGCGCGACAAGAGCGGCCACGGCCGCAGGGTCCGCCAGGCCGCCCGTGGTCACAGCCAATGGATTGGCGCCGGCGGCGCGCAGCCGTTGCACGAGATCGGGACACGCCCCGGCGGTCAGGACCAGGGTCGTAAGACGCAGTGCGGGCTCGCGGTCACGGGCCTCCAAGGCCTGATCGAGCGCGGCGCGGTCGCCATTATCCAAGCGAATATCGGCGCCATCGGGATGCGCAATGTCGCGCAGCAGCACGATGATGGAGCCTTCGAGATCGTGAAGTGCGGGCACGGGTCGGGCGCGCCGATCGGCCCGGCGATGGGCGAGCGCCACCACCGCCTCCTCGTAGGCCGCGCCCGCGCCGAACAAGGCGGCGACGGCACGCGCGCGGGCGGCGACACCTGCCTCGCAGGCGGACTCGAGGGCACGCAGAGGGCCCAGGAAGCGCTCATCGGCGCCCCGGGAGGCCAGCGCCAGGCGCCGTTCGATGATCGCCACCCATACATAAAGCTCACCCACCCAGTCGACCACGGGAAACCAGAGGATCTGGGCGTCACCGTCGCTGCCTACGCGCGCCTTGAGCGCGGCGACGCGCGGGCGCACGAAATCCGCGAATGTCCGCAAAGCCCGATCGAGGGCCGGGCTTTGCGTCGCGTTCGTCTGCGCGAATCGCGCGAAAAGCGGCACGAGATCCTTCAACACGAGGAAGCGCTGGATCTCGTTGGTGCCCTCGTAAATATTGAGGATGCGGGCGTCGCGACGCCACTTCTCGATCGGCTCCGAAACGGCGGCCGCCTGCGGACCGCGCTCGCGCTCGAGCGCGAGCAGCACGCGATGGAGGCCCTCGGAGGCCAGAAACTTGGAGAGTGCAGCCTCGATGCGGAAGTCCCCGCGGCGCAAGTCGGCGCGATCCATGAGACCCACGAGCCGCGCGCCCAAGGTCCGCACCCGCTCGTACTCGGAGCGCGCCACCGAAGCCACCTCGGAGCCGGCCTCGAAGCGATCCCCATAGTCATCGAGCAGACGCTCGAGGAGATTCGCGGCCCCGATCACGAGCCCCCCACGGCCTACGCTCAAGGTCTCCAGGGCGCTGACCTGCCCGTGGCCTTCGAAACCTATGATCCGACTTACGCACACGCGCACCGACGACAAGGCGAGTTCGTTGGTGGGAGAGGCGCGCTGACCGAGCTTGCGTTCGTCGCGGCCGACCGCAAACCCCTCGGAGCGCCGCTCGACCATGAACCCGGTCTCACCCCCCGGCGCCTGGGCATATAGACAGTAACGATCGGCAATCGAGCCGTTCGTGATCCACATCTTCGCACCTGACAGTTCGAAGTACTCGTAGACCGGACCGTCCGGGCTGTCCACCGGCACACCCCTGTCGTCGTAGTCATGCATGACCCCCGTGTCCAACACCACCCGGCGGCGACCCTGCCCGGCATCCCAGGCGCTGTCATCGAGCCGCGCCAGGGCGCCGTCCGGGAGGCGGTAATGGACCCCGGCGTCCGTAAATTCGAGGCGCCGCTCATCCAGCAAGATCCGCGGCCCCTGCGCCGCATTGAAGCGCCAGAGACCGGCGACGTCGGGCGCAAGCGACGCGCGGGCGGGGCGCGCTCGGGTCGTGACCGCCCCCGTATCGGAACCGGCCGAGGGTTCGGTGAGCGCGAACGCGCTGATCTCGCGGTGGGCCAAAAAACGCAGAAAGCGTTCATGGGCAGCTATACGCTCCGGGAGACGCAAGCGCTCCTCGGCCAATCGCGCGGCGAGCCGCGTAAGGCCTTCCTGCAGGCCCCGGGCGTGGGCGGCAAGGCCGTCGAGATCACGGGCACGGGCGGTGGCCACCAAGGCCTCGAAATCGCCGAGGAGGTCGCGGGCCAGGTACTTCAATACCGATCCGGGTTTCAGGAGGCGGGCCTTCACAAGCGCCGCCATGACCTCGAGGGTCTTCTTGATAGCCGCCGACCGCGGACGCTCACTTAAGGCGCGCAGCCTGCCCGCCGCGCGGCGTAGATCCTCGAGTGCCCCCTCCGGGTGGTCGCCGAGTTCCTCGGCAAGTCGCGGGATGTCCTTTTGCAAGGCCAGCAACACCGGCATAGTGCCGATGCTCGTGCTCGCCATCACCAAGAGGCCCACCGACGGGTCGACGCGACCCATGAGGAGGCCGGCAAGGACCGCGTATTCGGCCTTGCTGAGCCCGCGCCCACCCAGGTTCTCGGGGACCACGGTGGCAAAGGCCTGGAAGTCCTTCAGACGCTCGACATCGGAGGCTGGCACCGCGTGGCGCTCGTCAATAGAGCGGCCATACACCTTGCCCTCGGGATCCCGGAAGCCGCCGCGCACGAGACGCAAGACCTGCGCGCGCATACGCCGGAGAGCGGGATCGGCACGAAAATCCTCCGGCACGAATACCTCGGTCGCGCCCAGAACCTCGCCGGACAGAAAGGCCCCGCTTCGATAGGCGAAGGACGCAGTCGCGCGCGCCGCAATCGGCAGGCGCCCGGCGACCGAAGGCGCCACACTCGGGGGAGGGCTTTCGAAAAAGCCGTGACGCAAAAACAAGGCCGCCTGCGCATCCTCGGGGCCCGTCCACAAGGTCCGCTCCCAGGCACTGTAAGCGCGCCCGTCGAGACCCGCCGGCCACTGCGCGAGCACCATGGCGTCGCGGTAGCGATGGCTCAGGATGTCGTCCTCGGAATAGGCGATGCCCCCGAACACCTGACCCGCGCACCAGGCGACACCGTCCTGGGACACGCCGAAGCGCTCCTTGAGGAGCGCGACCACGGCTTGCGGCTCGCGATCGCACCAGACGCGCAGGCGATGGGCGAGCATGAGCGCGTACTCGATGACCGTGAGCAGACGTTTGACCGCACCGAACTTGATCACCGCATCCGAACCGTCGTGATCGCGATAGCCGCCGGCGAACTGAACGCGCGAGCGGGCGTGGGCCTCGGCGCGGACCCCGAGCGCCTCCCCATAACCTTCCATGAGCGCAATCAGATAGCGCGCGAACAAGGCGTCGACGAGAAACGGCGCACGCCGCGCAGCGGGGACGCGTACGCAGCGGGCGACATCGAGCCCGACGGCCCGCGGGGCGCCGGCGGTCTTCAATGGCGCCGTACCCTTCCCCACATCGGCGCCGACGTCCGGGAACCACGCGGATAAGCGATCGGGTTCGCGACAGAGGTCGGCGGAAAGACGCGCGAGACGCTCCCCGCGCCGGCCCTCGGCGAGCAAGTGATGCATGGCCACGAAGCCCAGTCCGGTGTCGTGTTCGGCCAAGGCCGCCAACCGATCCTCGGGGCGCGCCTGGCCACGGCGCAAGAATCGCACGAGGTCGACGCGGTCATCCTCGACCCATGCCTCGGCCATTGCCGCCAGGCGCGAGGCCGGAAAGAGGGCGGCCGCCGCCTCGCGCAGGGCGCGCCTCGTATTCATTTCGAGATCCGCAAGGCGCGCGCTCGGGCGCATTCGGGGGAGGCGATTCAGGAGCACGTCGTGCACAGCCCCATGCGCGCCCTGCTCCCACATACGAAGCAGGCGCTCAGGGACCGGGGGCCGCGCCGCGATCAGGGCTTGGCGCGTCGCTTCGCGAAACGTTGGACCGGGCGCGACCGGGCGCGCCGCAATGGCAGCGACGAGGCCCCGCAGGGTCTCATCCTCTGACGGAACGGCGGAATCCGCGACGAGGTCGCAGGCCACACTTCCGTCGTATTCGAAGCGTCGTGCCCCCGGGAGTTCATAGATGAACCCGTGACCGTCAGTGCGGCGCCAATCCATGGTCGGGACCACGATCCGACAGGATTCGCATTTTATGCAATTCTCGAACGTGGCCCACGCGCCGCCGGCCGCGCCTCCCGGTTTATAGACCTCGGCGGGACAGACGCGACGTAAGCGCTCGGCCGCGGCCTTCGGGAGATCACGCGGGACATGGATGTGGCGCCGCTCCGGCAGCGGACGCCCCAAGGGGGCAAGCCATGCCATGGGGGAATCGGCCGGGCTTCCATCGAGAGCCAGATGCGCTCGCACGGCCCGTTCGGCGCGATAAAACGGCCGGTCTTTGAGACGGGAGCGCCCGCTAGCCACCGCCATGGCCGCGTCGGCCGCAAAACCCATGGTCCCGGACGCGACAAGCCAGGCGCCGCGCGCCAGCGCCCGCGCCGCAAGCGTCCGTACCCGCTCCGGGATGGCCACGGCGAGACGGGTCTCGAGCAAGGGCAAGGAACGGCCGTATAAATAACCCAGGCTGCGGGCGAGCGAGGCGAGGAATGGCCCACCGCTGTCGATCGGCGCCAGGCGGCCGCCTTCACCGCGCAGAAAGGTCACGGAAAGCGGCGGCGCGTCGGTGTGGGCCGCCGTGCGGGGCACGGAGGCGGCCGAGGCGAGCGTGGCACGATCGCGCAGGACGGACAGGGCCGCGCGTGCGCAGGCCCGCGAGTGTGCCGCCGGGCCGGCCATCACCGAGCCCACCAGCGCGGGGAGATGCTCGAAGATGAGCGGACTTGCGTGCAAGGCCTCGGGCCAGGCGGCGGCAAAGCGGGCGTTGCGGTATTCGATGCTCCGGCGCAGCCGGCCGCCATAGGACTCGGCCAAGGCCGCCGCCGAATAATCGCCGTGCGTGCGCAGATCGAGCACCGCGTCGGCAAAGGCGACCCCCGACATGGCCGCCGGCCCCATGAAATTCGGGTAAGGAAATTCGAGCCCGAGCCCCAGGGAGGCGCCTCCCACCGCGAGCCCGTCATAAACGCCCACCACCCCTTCGCCCAAGCCTCCCGAGCGTATCACCTTGGCCCCATAGGCCACCTGGGTGGCACCCTCGAGCAAGGCCGCGACCTCCGGCAGGCGCAGAAAGCGCCGCAAGAGCTGAGGGTGGTCGACGGGACTATCCTCGGCGAGGCGATCGAGCGGAAGCACGAGCCCCACCGACACGCTAGCGCGATTCGTGTACACGAAACCCGTGGCGTCCAAAGGCACCGTGCGCCCCTTCCAGACACCGTTACGCAACAACCATTCCTGGGCGATACCCTCACCCGCACCGACGCCGAAACGCGTCTCGATATCGGCTTCGGGCAGGGCGAAGACGGCCTTGATCCCCTGGGCATAATGCACCGTCGGGCGCTCCAGCCCGGCGCGCGCGAGCAGGCCCGCGGCATCCCCCTCGGCCAGGAACACGCAAGGCGCCTCGATCGGTCCGCGCGCGGTGTCGACCCCGACCACCCACCCGTCCCGAAACCGCAGGCCCGTAGCCGCGGTACGCGGCAAGAGCGTGGCCCCGCGAGCGATCGCGCGACTCGCCAGATAGCGGTCCAGCTTGGGACGCAGCACGGTCCAGGCCTCGCCGTAGTCATTGCCCGTCACGGCCCGCGCCTCGAATCCGGCGCAACCGGCGCCCCCGTGGATGAACAGCGAGCGCCCAACGATGCGTCGTTCACGGGGCGCGCGGTCCCAGTCGCGGGCGCCCAGGACGTCTTCACGCAACAAGGGTTCGGCGTGATAGACGCCGCCCGACCAATTCTCCGCGCCGGCGAATTCCGCGCCCTCCAGCACCAGCACGCGCACGCCCGCGCGCGCAAGCCGTAAGGCGGCGCTTATGCCCGCCGGTCCCGCGCCTACGATCACAACCTCGGGTCCCTGGCCCATAGGCCCTCCTGCCTCCAGTATAGACCCGCTCCCGACTCACCATGGTGCGGCATACCATCCCGACACCCCCATGCACCGGAGCACAAGGACGGCCTGGAAGGGTCAAGACCCGCCACCGCCCCCCATGGCCACGTCCGGCACCCGACTGTGACGCGAGCGCTATCGCTCGACGCCCTGCGGAATACCGATGTCGCAGGACTCGGGCGCGGGCTCCTGCGGATCCTGAAGGGCCTCCCATACCGGCGCGCTCCCGTTGCTCGAGATGGCGGGACCGGCGCTTGCCCAGGAGCTGCCCGCGCGTATGGCCGCCTTTCGCGGCACCGGGCTCTGTCCCGCCGCACGCGAGACAGGCCTTGCGGTCGCGGATCTTGCCTCGATGAGGCAAGGGGTCCAAGCGACGGCCGCTGCCGACGGCCACGCATGGATCTCTGCGCACAGGACGGTCTTTGCCCGGGCGCGGGGGCGCCCCTCAAGCCCCGCTTACGAGGGCGCCCTCCTCCTAAGGTCTCATGGACGTGTCCGCCTGTTTCGGCGATAGTCGACCGAGCAACCGAGACGGGGCGCGCCCCGTTCGACGGGGGGTATTATGTCGATAACAGCCGAAGGATTAGGCGCTCGGGCGGATCTGGCCGTGCCTGCCTTGTCCGACGGCACCCGCGTCAATCTCGGCTGTGGACCGGTCATGCCCAAAGGCTGGGTCAACGTCGATGGAAGTCGCAGATCCTGGCTCGTCGCGCACGCCGCCCGCCTCGACCGCCTCCTCGTGCGCCTGGGCCTCCTGCGGGCCAGCGCGTTCCGGCCCGGGGTAATCCACCACGACTTGCGCAAACGCCTCCCCTGGGGCGATGAATCGATCACGGCCATCTACGCGGGCGAGGTGTGGGAGCATTTCGAGTACGAAGACGCGCTGCGCCTCACGCAGGAGTGTCGCCGGGTCCTGAAAAAAGGCGGCGTTCTGCGACTCTGCGTCCCGGATGGCGTGGAATTCTGGGAAAAGTACCTCAGCATCTTCTTCGAGGAGCACGCCCGCGAGCCGGGCACGCGCGATGCCTCGCGCCTGCGCCGACACGTCCAGATGTACTTCGACGATATCTGCACACGGCCGGCCGGCCTCAAGTCCTTCGGCCACTTCCATAAGTGGCAGTACGACGAAATCCAACTCGTGGACCTTTTCGAGCGTTGCGGCTTCCAGGGCGTCACACGCAGGCCCTTCGGCGTAAGCCGCATACCCGACATAGGGGCATTGGAGCGCTCTAACTTCTTGATCGTGGAGGGGGTAAAGCCTTGACGCGCTGACCGGCGCGCCGCAGTCTATACCCCTCATTGCCGTGATGACCGTGACGCCGCGGCCTAAGCCGCCGCGCGACACAGTGCGCGATCGGTCTCGCGAAGCCGCGCGGTCCTCGCGGTTTGGGGAGGCACCCCGAAACCCACGCGCCCGACCCGTCCGATAGGGCCGCGTCCCGACGCGGATCGGGGTGTCGCACCGGCCCCGCAAGGCGTAAGCACGCGCAAGGCCTAGTCGTCGGCGATCTCCGCCTTCCAACAAATGATGTGCTTGGCCGGAACGAGCTCGCGCAGACGAGGCATGACACGGTCGATGACGTCAGGGTCGTCGAAGACCTCGAGGATCAAGGGGAGATGGACGTTCAGGCGCAGGAGATCGTCGGCGTGCGCGACGCCGTGGGCACCAAAACCCGCGACCGCGCGGAACAGGCTCGCGCCACGCACCTTATGCTCGTCGTGCAGGAAATGAAGCAGCTCCTTCATCAGGTTGTGGTGGTCTTTTGTTTGCTCGCCTTCCTTGAAATAGATGCGGACCAGTTTGACGGTGGACATGGTTCCCGCCCTCCGGTTAAAGGCGCCGACCGTGGCGACAGAAGGCTAGGGTACACCGAGCTGCGTGCGCAAAACAGGGTGAGGCGTGGGTCCCGGGACCTCCCGGTTCTTCGCGGGCCCTCAGTAAAAAAACACGACAGCGAAGACGGCGATGAGCAGGAGCCCCAGCACGGCGAGATAGTCGTTCAGGAAACCGGATTGGAGACGACGGAAGGCGCGTGCGAGGCGAGCTATGAGCGTCAAGGCCGGACGAAAGAGCAGCGGCGTGAAGATCGCAGACTGGGCATACTCGAAGCGCAAGGCCTGAATGAAATAGCGGCGACTGCCGTAGTGTCTCCGGGTCGTGGTGCGGGGGCGATAGACGAAACCATAGAACACGCGCATGGCGTTGGAGAAGGCGAGCGCCGTAGTGGCGTTGCGCGCCGCCACGGGCAGACCGCCGCTCCAGAGCGGGACACGCCGGATCCCGCGCCGACTTAGGGCCAACCACACGACGCCTACGGCCGGCAGCGCCAGCAGCGGACCCACGACCACCAACATGACCGGGGAAATGAACGCGAAACCGGCGCTGAGCGGGACCAAGAGCGCACCGTGCACCAGGGCGGGGGCCGCGCGGTCTAGTAAGCGAGGCCACGGATTGGCGGCAAGCCACGGCAGAAGCCAGAGCAGCGCGAGCGCAAGCGCCGGCACGGCAAGTCCGTTGACGAGCGTCGCGAGGCGGTAACGGCGCGACGGCGCCACGGTGCCCGGGCTGCGCGGACCCAACAGGCCCACCCCCAGAAGCTTGACAAAGGTGGCCAAAGCCAGCGCCGCCGTGAGCGCCACCCCGGCGCCGGCCAGGGCCAGGGCGATCCGTGCGCCCTGAGTGTGCAGCGCAAAGTCGTGAAAGATCGTCTGAAAGAGGTACCACTCGCTCACGAAACCTATAGTCGGCGGCATGGCGGCCAGACTCATGCCGCCCAGGATCGCGCCCAGGCCCAAGGTCCCGGGGGCGCGGCGCAGCAGACCACGCGGCGCGATGGCGAAGCTGCCGGTGCAGTCGTGCACGCCGTCGGCGGCGAAGAGCAACGCACCCTTGGCGAGCGTATGTCCGGCCAGATGCATGAGTCCCACCAGAAACGCGAGCGCGGAGAGCTCGGGCAAGGCCTGGGCCCGAAACATCAATGCCGCGCCCAAGGCCACGACCGCAAGCCCCGCGTTCTCTGCCGTCGAATAACCGAGCAGCCTACGCCAGTCGTCTTCCTGGAGAGCGAAAAGGATGGAAAGTATGGCTGAGATCGTGCCTAGCACCAGGAGGATCACGCCGAGGGCCATCGACACCGTGCCAGACGGCGTCCAGTAGAGCAGCGCACGGGCGAGCACGAACCAGGCGGCGTTGAGGAACAGACCGGAAAACAGCGCCCCGCTGCTGCCGCGGGCCTGCCCGTAGGCTTCGGGGAACCACTCATAGAAAGGCAGCAGACCAAGCTTGGCGCCGGCGCCTGCTGCGATGAGTAGGCCGAACATAAGGACCGGCCAGAAACCCAGGGTATGCAGGCGGGCTGCGATGGCAGCAAAACCGAGGCCCGACACGCTGAGCGCAGCGAGCGCGAGAAGCAAGCCCCCGGCGCCGATTTCGAGCAGGGTGAGCATGAAAAATCCCGCCCGCCCGCCTGCATCGTCACTGCGGTCCGCGAGCAGGATCAAGACCGCACCCAGCGTCATGGCCTCCCAGGCGATAAAAAGACCGGCGCCGTTATGCAGGCCAAAGACACCCAAGGCGCCAAGCAGGCCCAGGGCGGCGCCAAACACCCAGCGCCCCGGGTGGGGCCCGCTGGGCGCGTCGGCGCGGGGGAAGCGCGCGCGGGCGCCGCCCAAGAGGACGGCGCAGCCCGTAGGGAGCATGGACCAGCCGATCAGCCACAGCGCCGCCACATCCAGACGGAAACGAAGCCGGAGGCCGCCCAGCGATGCGAGCGTCGCGGTGGCGCTCCCCCCGTGGATAAGCCCGAGCACAGCGCCTATGGCACTCGCGGCGGCGCCACAGGCCAGAAGGATGCGGCCCTGGCGCGCGCCCAGACCGAGCAGGGAAAACGCGGCGGCGGCGGCCCACAAGCCCGCGGCCAGCGCAAACCAGAATAAGGTCGCGTCAATCGTCCGCATGGCGATTTCCTTCCGCGGTCGCCCGTGGCGGCCGGCGATCAAGCAACACGAGCAGGGCATCGAGAAAGGCCGCCGGGTTGGGCGGACAGCCCGGCAGCCAGAGATCGACGGGCAGGATCTCCTCAAGACCGTTATGGCAAGCGTAGCCGCCCCCGTTGTAGCCGCCCGTGGCGCACGTGCCCGCAGCCATCACCCAACGCGGCTCTGGCAGCGCGGCGTAGGTCGCCTCGAGTGGCGCGCGCATAGCGCGCGTGACCGGGCCCGTCACCAAAAGCAGGTCGGCAAAACGCGGTGAGGGGGTGAAAAAAACGCCCAGGCGGTGCAAATTGTAGAACGGGTTGTTCAGGGCCTGGATCTCGGACTCGCAGCCGTTACATGAGCCGGCGTCGACATGACGCACATGCAGGCTCCGACCAAAGACGCGTTCGATGGCCGTCCGCGCGCGGTCCTCGCGGGGCCCGGCGTCGCTGCGCAACGCCGCCCGGTCGCGCGTACCGAGGGCCCAATTCCGCGTGGTCTCAAGGGCCCCGTGCGGGCAGGCCTCGACGCACAGCTGGCAGGCGATGCAGCGGGCGTAGTCGAGGGTGAGGTCGTGGGGGTCCCCGAGACCGAGGGCGCCGCTCGGGCAGATGTCGGCGCACTCGCCGCAATGGGGGACGCACCTCTCCTTGTGCAGTCGCGGCATGCCCAGCACACCGTCCTGCCCGTCCGGGCCTTCTCCCAGGGGCCAGCGGGTGGTGGCGCGTCCGGCGCGCAGGCCGATCAGGGTCCAGAAAGGCATGGTGCTCCTCCAGTGCCTAGGCTCGTGTCGCATCGGCGCAGGGCTCCGATCCGCCCCCCACCGAGGAGACGGCAGCGTCCCGGCGTCCCATGCCGGCGCACTGCGGCGAATGGCAGAGGCGCGACACTCATCGATCGCACCCGGCCACGGTAAGGCCAAAGCTCGCTTCGTTGATGGCGTAGTCCATCATATTGCTGTCATGGACCGTGTAGGGAAAAACGCGCCAATTGGAAAAAGACGGCGACTTGATCTTGACCCGCGCAAGCCTACCGTCAGCCCGGAACGATACGGCGTAGAGGAGCGTTCCCCGAGGGGACTCCGCCCAACCGAGGCCTTCGGCGTCGGCCGTCACGGGGGGCAGGGGCGCACGGGTGGCGCCGGGTTTCAGGCGCATCAGTGCCTGATGGATCAGGCCGAGCGACTCTTTCAGCTCGCGCGCGCGGACACGCGCACGGGCGTAGGCATCGCCGCCCTCCTCGACCGGCACCTCGAGATGGAGCGCGCCATAAGCGGCGTAAGGGTGGTCGCGACGGGCGTCGCGATCGATGCCCGAGGCGCGCTCGATGGGGCCCGTGGCACCCTGATCATAGGCGAGCTCGCGCGTCAGGGGGCCTGTGGTAATGAGCCGATCGAGATGGCTGCGCGTGTTGTCCATGTGGCGCAGATAGGAGTCTATGGGGAGCGCCAGCGCGCGCAACGCGCTATCGAGACCGGCCAGGTCGAGGTCGCGACGCAGGCCACCGGGCACGAGCAGGTTACGCGGCAGCCGGCTTCCGGTATAACGACCGATGATCTGCTTGACCTGTTCCTCGAGCAGCAGACCTTGCGCCTCGCCCACCTTGAGCGTCGTCGTCTGGCATAGGTGGCCGAAATAATGCAGATGGTTATAGAGGCGCTCCAGCTCGGCCAGGATCAGGCGCAGGTAGCTCGCCCGCTCCGGAACCTCGACTACGAGCGCGTCTTCCACCGCCTGGCAATAGGCCAAAACGTGCGCCACGCTGCCCACACCGGAAACCCGCTCGGCGAGGACCACGGCCGGCACGCACGCGCAGCCCTCGAATCGTTTCTCCATGCCGCGATGCTTCCAGAACAGACGTGGGTGATAGTGCAGGATGCTTTCGCCGATATAGAGGAACTGAAACTCGGCGGATTCGACCACGTCGGCACGTATCGGCCCAAACGGGAGATGCTGGATGGCCGGATTGTCCAGCATCGGCGTCCAAGCCGCGGCCGGGGCGTAATTGAGCGGCGCGCCGCCTGCCGCAGCCAGCATGGGCGGCGCGATGCATTGGACGCCCTCGTGCAGCACCAGAGGCTGCGGATGGGGATGCTGCTCGAAGGTCATGCCAAACAGATCGGCCATCTCGCGCTCGTACCAGGACAGCATGGGTAGCTGGTGCGCGAGCGAGGGCAGCGGCCCCTCAGCGGGAACGCGCCACTCCGTAAACGGCCTTCCGGTGCCCAAGGAGAGCAGGTAGCGAGCCTCGAGCACGCTTCCATTCTGAACCGCGTAGGCCATCTGCATGCGCGGGCAGGGTGTACGGGAATGGCCATCACTGAAGACCGTTTGCGCCAGTCGAAGCAAGGCGCCGGCTTCGATATGGACAACCTCGCGCGCGTTCACGGCGCAGCCCCCACGCGCAGGTCGGCTGCGATGTGCTGAAACAGCGCCCAGAGGCCGTGCGGTAGCCACAGGCCGAGCACGAGCAAAGGCAGGAGACTCAACCACATGGGCGTGGTCTGCCAGAGGCTCACGGTGCGGTGGGGCGGATGATCCGGGGCCGCACCGTAAAACATGCGTCGGAAATGGGCGAGGAAGCCTATGAAAATGACGATGAGCAGCGCCCCCAAGCCGAGCGCAGCCCACCACTGCGAAGTCGAGAAGCCCGCGCGCAGGATGGTGAACTCACTCAGGAACAAGGCAAAAGGCGGAGTTCCGGTAATCGCCACAGCGCCCGCCAGCCAGAGGGTTCCGGTGACCGGAAAATAGTCCCCCACGCGACGGATGGCGCGCATGTCCTTGCTGCCATATGCGTGCATCATGTTGCCGGCACCAAAGAACATCAGGCATTTGTTGAGGCTGTGGTTCAACATATGGAAGAGCGCGCCGGCGACCCCAAGCGGTCCGCCAAACCCAAATCCAAGCGCTACCACGCCCATGTGCTCGACGCTCGAATAGGCCATGAGGCGCTTGGCCCCGGTCTGGCGGGTGATGAACAGCGCCGCGACCAGCAAGGAAAAGAGACCGAAGACGATCAACAGCATGTGCGGAAGGGCGCCGAGGCCCGCGTGCTCGAGCACGCCAAGATAACGGACCAGACCGAGCATGGCGCAGTTGAGCAAGGCCCCGGAGAGCATGGCTGAGATCGGCGCAGGACCCTCGCTATGTGCGTCCGGAAGCCAAGTGTGCATGGGCGCCAACCCGACCTTGGTGCCAAAGCCTATCAGCACAAGAAGGAACGAGAGCATCAGCAGAGGCGGTGGAACATGCGGCGCGACCGCCCGCAGCGATTGCCAGGTCATGGCATAGGTCGGGCCGAGCGTAAAGGTCCCGCCCCAATAGAACAGCACGGTGCCGAGCAGGGCCAGAGACAGGCCCGCCGAGACCAGTACGATGTATTTCCATGCCGCCTCTATACTTTCTGGTTGGCGTTGAAATCCCACGAGAAAGGCGCTGACGATGGTCGTGAGATCGACACATATCCAATAGAGCCCCGGATTGTTCTGGAGCGGCGTAAGCAGCATGGTGAGACCGAAGGCCGCGAACAAAGCGTAGTAGTGATGCAAGGTGCCGCGCACATCGGTCATGCCCCGCAGATAGCCGATCGAATACAGCGAGGCGAGCAGGTAGACTGCGGCCGTGCAGAGAGTGACCCAAGCCCCGAAGGGGTCGATCATGAGATAGCCGTGCCCCCACACAAGCCTTCCGTGGACGCGCCATGGCAACGGCGCCCCGAGCACGAACACGAGCAACGCGGCGGCCAGGTTGAGATACTCGGCCCACCGCGGTCGTGCGATCGCCAGGGAAAGCGGGATGACAGCTGCAGGTGCCGCAAGGATCAGGGTGATAGAGAACAGGGGCGATGGCATGCTGCTCATCCCACAAGCCGCTGCAGATCGCGCGAACTCGTGCTACCGACATGCGTCTTCAGGTAGCGCGTGAGCAGACCGAAGGTGCTCACGATCAGGAGCAGATCAAACAGGATGACGAGTTCGAGAAGCAAGGGCATGCCGGGAACGAGGATCTGCGAGCCCAGGAAGATCCCGTTCTCTATGAGCAATAGGCCCAGGATGTGGCTCACCGCCTCCGTGCGCAGCATCATCATTAAAAAACCGATCAGCTTGAGTCCGAACATGGCCATCAAGGCCATGACGGCGATGTTGTCGACGAGGTCCAGGCGCCGACCGAGGTGGGCCGCAACCTCATAGGAGAACAAAACCAGGGCGACGCCCAACACCAAGCTTCGCGCCGCACTCAAGCGGGAGTGGATCTCACGCTCCACGCCCAGACCCCCGACGATGCGCAGCAGCATACGGGGGAGCAGCAACCCCCGCACCACGATGGTGAGCGCGGCGATGGCGTAGAGCTGGGGATAATGGCCGTAGGCGCCGACGGTTATCGACAAGGCCGCGATGACCCAGGACTCAGCGGCGAAGGCCCAGATGTGGTTCTTCAGCCAGTGCGAGCCTAACATCACGAAAGACAGCGTCAACGCGACGATCACGAGCAGGCTGAACCACGAGGCGACGAGGGGGTCCAGGTGAAGGATCAACAGCGGCGGGGTCCTCATAGCTGGTACGCGACGATGGCAAGCAACGAGAGCAGGAAGGACAGCGCCAAGGGCTCCTGGTAGCGGTAGAAGCGTAACCGCGATTGCGCCGTATCGACGCCGACCATGAGGAGCGCCACCAGCATCCATTTACCGAGGAGCGCCACCGTGCTCGCCACGACGCCAAGCGGCGTGCCTTGCGCCGACAGACCCCACGGTATGGTCAGAACGTTAAGAAATATGGTGTAGAGAATGGCCTGCTTCATCCACGAGGCCCAGCGGAGCAGCGCGAGAAGTGGACCCGAATACTCGAGGATGCGGGCCTCGCCGATCATGTAGACCTCCCAGGAGATGCTGGAGTGAATCGGGAGGCGCTCGGTCTCGACGGTCAACAGGATAAAAAAGGCGGCCACCAGAAACAGGTGGGCCGGCGACCAGTAGACGGCGGGCTGCGCGACCAGGAGGTGGTTGACCACGAACGGCAGCATCGCCCGGGCAAGCAAGGTAATGCCGACGAATACGAGGATCAACGTCGGCTCGGCGAGGATGGTGAGCATGGTCTCGCGGCTCGAGCCCAGGCCACCATAGGGGTGTCCGGTATCGAGACCGGCGAGCAGGATCCAGAACCCCGCCAAGGTGAGGACCAAGCCCCCGCCCAGGATGTCGCCCATGTCGGACAAAGGCAGCGGATAGTTGGTGAGCACGGGGATCAACATCGGGACGATCAACATGGCTGTGAACGCGACGAAGGGCGCGGTCCAGAACAGCCAGGTGGCAGTCTCCGGTATGACCGATTCCTTATGGAACCATTTCCACAAGTCGCGATAAGGCTGGAGGATGGATGGCCCGGTTCCGCGCTGGACACGCTCTTCAGCAGTGACCAGGAAGCCGTGGAGCAATGGGGAAAGCAGCAGGATAGCCAGGACCTGACCGACTTGCAGCACAGGCGATGCCAGGGTCGTCATACGCGCCAGCCCCTCATGACTTCACACGTAACACGCACTCCGCTCGCAAGCGGAACCCGTAGGAGTCATCAGCCGGCGGCCGGCGGTTCGTGGCGAACTCCATCGCCATGCGAATATGGTATGTTTTTAAGCGATATGCGCGCAGCTGTCAACAGTTTTCGTGGGTAGACCGTAGAGCAAGCCCGCGCGCGAGCCCAAGACCGCGCGGGCGAGGGGCCCCGAAAGGGAGACCAGGCCCGGGGGCGGCGCAGGACGAGCGAGGACAAGAGCACATGCCCATGGAACAGAGGCAGCAGGGCTAAGCGTGCGCGCAACTGCCGCACGGCGACCTTGGGGCCGTGGGCCCAAGGTAGGTTTGCCACTGTGAGGCGATTTAGGGTGATGCGAGAAGTGAGCGGCCAATCGATACCAACGGATCCGTGGATGGTGGCACGGCGGTGGAGCTTGGCGCGCCCTGCGCGCTCGATCACAGGCTTCACGATGCGCGGCGTCAAATCGTACATGCGCGTACCTGCGCCCGGTATCCCCTCTTCGATCTAATCGACGAACACCGCCGGCAGATCGACGATCTCTTCGACGGCCTCGCCCGCCACCGAGACCACGGCCAGGGCCTGACGCCGGTAGAGCCGCCGCATGAGGGCCGCCGGCACGAGCGGACGCGGGTACCGTCTCCGATCCGCGGGGCGTCCGAGAAGGCGTTCGAAAAAGTGCACCGTGTGCCAGTCCTCCGTGCGCAAGCAGAGCTTCTGCCGAAAATTCTGCAGCAGGGTATCGGCCAGATCGCGATCGCCCAACGCCGCGTAGAAGCTTGCGATCGACTGCGCGGAAATGATGCCCACTGTGCCGAAGGCGCGACCCTTGTCCCAGAAATTGAGATCAGAGAGCCCGTCCTTGTTGGCGCTCACGACCTCCTGATACTCGTCGCACAAGAACAAGACGAGGCGCGAACGTTCGGCGACGGGTCGTCTTTGCATGTACTGGAAGAATCGTAACTTTATGAACGTATAAATCACCTTGGCGCCTATGCCCCAAACGGCAAGCGGCAAATCGACGAGAAAGATCGCGCCCGCGCCCAAGGCCTCTATTGCCAGGGCGTCCGCAGGCGGACAGAAGGCATCGACAAGGTCGGGATGCGTGAACGGGGTGAGGACCTGGGCGGCGCTCGCAAGAACGCCGGCCACCACCTTGGCGTCGAAGCGCGCGAACACGCCCTCGTGATAGGACTGGTAGCCACGCAGGAGCCTCAAGGCCGCGGGCGCGAGACCCAAGGCCTCGTCGCGCAACCTCCGGTCGCATTCGGCGCGCACCTCATCCCGGAAGAGGTAGTCGTAAAGGCCGGCCAGGCTGTAGCAGTCGGGCAGGAAGGAGAGCACGCCCAGGGCGTTGCGGCATAGCTCCACCGCGGTCTCGGTCCAGAACGGGTCCCCGGGCGCACCGTTCAGCAACAAGGCCGACTTGAGGAAACCCGCGGCGGCCTCCGGGGTGAGTCCGCGCAGAAGGTTGAAGGCGCGCCGCCCCGGGCCTATAAGGACGAGCTCCCTTCCGGCCCTCTTCGCGAGCGCGGCGGCGGCGACCCCGAAGTCGCCCTTGATGTCGAAAAGGAGGCCGCCCATGCCTTGGGCGAGACACTGGAGCAGGGCCGGCTGAATGACCGAGGTCGTTTTGCCCGAGCCTATGCCGCCTAGGATCAAGAGGTTCTGACCGAGGTCGGCGGCATCGAAGACCAGCGCGCGGCGCCCCGGGTCGCGCCAGAGACCGCGGCGATGCAGGAGGCCTTCGGCGGCGCCCAGCCACAGGCGGACCCCGGCGGAAGCGCCGGGCGCGGCGCGGCCCTTCGGTCTTAAGAGACGGAATACGGCCGCAAGCGGCGCCCACAAGGCCAGGAGCGCGGCCCATAGGTGCTCGCGCGGAGCGCGGTTCGCAACAGGCCTTCCGAGAATCGTCGCCAACTCCGCATTCCAGGGCGCGGGCAGGGGCACATCGGGGCGCGCGGCGGGCGACGGGGACCTCCCCGGCCCCGCGGCAAGGCGGGCCGCCTCATCGAGCAGGCCGCGCGCCTCGAGCTCCTCGCCCAGTTGGAGCAAGGCCCGCAGGCGCCTTTTGTCCGCGCGGGCGCGTAGAGCGCGGGCCCAGGTGCGAGGATCGGCGGACATCCGGGAATCTCCTGATAAAAAACGAGCCTAGCAGCGGGTACGATGGCGTGCCCATCCTGGAGATGCCGGGGCCGCGCGATGCCTGTCCTTTCCCTCCGAAGCCTGCGGGCAGACCGGGAACCGGGTCTGGTGGCCCGCGCCGCCTATGGCGGGCGACGGCGGCTTTATGATCGCGCCCGCGCGCGGACCTATGATTTTTCCAGACGCCCGGGGCTCGTCTGGTCGGAGCTCACTCTCCCCGCGGGCGTCCCCGGGGATTGGATCGATCCGGAAAGATTATGGAACGCGGTGGGCAACGGTGGGTCATGGGGGCGGCCTGGTCTCGCCCGCGAGATCATCATGGGGCTCCGGCGCGGCCGATCCTTGGTCGCGCATGCGCTCTTCATCGGAGGTTTCCTCGAGGAGGCGTTCGTGACGCGGGGATGCGCCGTCGACTGGTCCATCCACTACGATCGGGAATGGAATCTTCATGCCCACGCCCTGATCAGTCCTCCGTGGATGGGCGACGGGGGCGCGCGAGGGCCGGAGAGAGGAGCACCCCAAAGGATGTCGCCTACTGCGCTGCGGGCGCTATGGCAGCGGCACTGCACGCGGCAAGGCCTGGTGGACGGCGTCATCCCACAGGATAACAGCGGGACACGACCTGCTGCGGCCTGCGCGCCCGGGAGGCACGGCGTCGTGACCCGCCTTTCGCAACGACATCTCGCGCTACGGGCGTTGGCCGGTCGCCCCTTCCGGACCATTCGACCGCCGTGGCTCAGGATGCGATGGCGACGCAAGGAGCGCGACGGGCGAGCGCAGGCGCCACGAGGGCGGCTCAGCCGTGACCGCTGAGCGCTACAGGGCGCGATCGCCGCCGCGGAAGCCTCAATTCCCGTCCGACGGCAGGGCAGCGACTACATCTGTGTGCCCGAAATCCTCGCCCTTGAAGAGCAGCGGTTCGCAGCGGGTCTTGGCTAAGGCGTAGGCAAAGCAATCACCGAAATTCAAACGGGCCGGGTGGCCGCTCCCTTTGCCAAAATCGCGATAAGCCTCGCGGGCCAGCCGCGCCTGGCTCTCCGTCACGGGCTCAATGGCGATGGCCGCCTCGCGCATGAAGTCATCGAATCGCCGGCTCGCTACGGCATCCCGGCTCCCGTCGATCACAACCGCAGCCTCCAGATAGTTCGCGGCCGACATCCGTCGGGTGGAGGCGGGAGCAGACGCAATTGCGGCGACAAAGGTCGGGGCATCCGGTTCATTGCGAAGCACGGCGATGATGGCCGAGGTGTCCACGATCATCGCGGGAGTCCGTTCTCATCATAGAGCAGTTCACCATGCGGCGCGGAGGCATAGGGTTCCTTCAGATGAGCTGCGCAATCCCGGCCGATGGCGAGCAGCCGCTCCGCGAGCGGGACCTCCTGCTCTTGACCCAGGCGCTCCAGGCGATCACGGAGGGCCTGGGTCACCGCCTCGGTCATACTCTCTCCCGTAAGACGAGCCAGCGTCTGCGCCAACAGGTGGGCCTCTTCATTCTTAATGTTGAGTGCCATGAGTGGTTTCTACCATATAAAGAGCAGAATTCTACCATGGTGGACGCTGCAAGGGAACGCCAGCAAAAAGGGCGGCGCGTCTCGGACGTTCGGACGGCGCGCACCACGCGACGGCTGTGGTAGCTTGGCGTGATTCAACCGTGAATGGAGAGGCGCCATGAACCCCGTGAGAGTGTTTGCCATCGCCCTCGTTATCCTGGGGATCCTCGGAGCGGCCTACGGCGGCTTCAGTTACACGCACAAGACCAAGGAGGCGCAGCTTGGGCCCCTATCGCTGTCTGTGAAGCAAAAACACCATGTCGACATCCCGCTGTGGGCCGGGGCGGGTGCTGTGGTCGTGGGGGGCGTGCTCTTGCTCGTGACAAGCGGTCCCAACCAAACAGGCCGCGGACAAGGTTAGTGAAGGTCAGGTCGGACAGATCATCTGGCCCAGTTCGTCGGTGAGCCGGATGTTCTCGGTGTAATCGATCGGGCAATCGATGAGCGTCACGGTCGGCGCCTCGAGCGCCCGGCGCAGTGTCGGCAGCAGATCCTCGGCGCGCTCGATGCGATGACCCTCGGCCCCGAAGGCATGCGCGTATTGCACGAAGTCGGGGTTCGTGAAGCGCACATTCCCCGTTCGCTGGTAATGCAGCTGCTGCTTCCATTCGATAAGGCCGTAACCGCCATCGTTCCATATGAGCACCACGAACGCGACCCCCAGACGCATGGCAGTTTCGATCTCCTGCGAGTTCATGAGAAAACCCGCATCCCCGGTCACAGCCACGATGCGCTTTCCGGGTGCGGCAAGTGCCGCAGCCAGCGCCCCGGGCACGGCGATGCCCATGCTCGCAAAGCCATTCGAGATGATGCAGGTATTGGGGCGCTCGGCGTCGTAGAGGCGCGCCATCCAAAGCTTGTGGGCTCCCACGTCGCAGACGACGATATCCTCGGGCCCTAAGGCCTCACGCAGATCGCCGACCGCGCGCTGAGGCTTAAGCGGAAAGGCGTTATCGCGCCGCCCACCGTTCAATTCGCGGCGGATGAGCTCGCGTAAATTCGCGAAGCGCTCGGGCGGACGGCTCGCCACGCGTTCGGCAATGGCCGGCAGAGTGACGGCGTAATCCCCTATGACTCCCGATGTGACGATGTAATGGGCGTCGACCTCGGCAGCGCGCAAATCGATATGCACGATTTGGCGATCCGCCGTCTTGTGCCAGAGCACGGGCGGGTATTCGACGAGATCATAACCTATGCAGATGATGACGTCGGCGCGATCGAATCCGCACGAGATGTAGTCGTGGGCCTGCAGGCCCACCGTCCCCAGGCATAGGGGATGAGACGCCGGTATCGCACCCTTGGCCATGAAGGTGGTGGCGACGGGAATGTTGAGCTTCTCGGCGAAGCGCACGAGCGCATCGCAGCCGCGCCCGCGCACGACCCCGTTGCCGGCCATGATGATGGGGAAGTTCGCGGCTGCGATCACGCTCGCGGCCTCCGCGACCTGTGCGGCCGCCGGATACGGGGCCGGGGCCGCCTGCACCTTGAGCGGCGTGCCCACGGCCGGACGACCGGCGATGTTTTCGGGGAAGTCGATGAAGCAGGCGCCGGGCTTCTCGATCTGCGCGATCTTGAAGGCCTTGCGCACCACCTCGGTCACAGTCTCCGGCTCCAGCACCTGGACCGCGTACTTCGTAATCGGCGCAAAGAGATTCACGAGGTTCAAGACCTGGTGGGACTCCTTATGGAGACGCAAGGTCGAGGCCTGTCCGGCGATAGCGACAAGCGGCGCACGATCCATATTGGCGTCTGCAACCCCCGTGACGAGATTAGTGGCCCCGGGACCGAGCGTCGCCAGACACACGCCGGCGCGATGAGTGAGCCGACCGTAGACATCCGCCATGAACGCGGCGCCCTGCTCGTGACGGGTGGTCACGAACCGGATGCGCGACTCCAGCAGTGCGTCCATGAGCGCGAGGTTCTCTTCGCCCGGTATCCCGAAGATGTACTCGACCCCTTCGTTTTCCAGGCAGCGGACAAAGAGCTGCGCCGCATTCACCGTTAATGGGTCTCCGCGTGCTGCGCCTTATGCACAAGGTAGTCGACCTCGCGCAACAGCTGGCGCCGCCCACCGGCGAGGCTTGGGTTCGTGCGATAACGCCCATCCACTATGAAGGTCGGCACGGAATGTATGCCCTCCTCGTTCTGCTGTTGACGGGCTTTACGCACCGCAAGACCCACGGCAAAGGAACGGTAGACGCTCGTAAAGCGCGCGGCGCTCACAGGGCTATGGTGCGCCACCCAGGCCGATATGGTCGCGGCGTTGTCAAGCACCTCGTGATGCACATGGATGGCGTTAAAGAATTTGTCATGCAGGGCCTTCAAGAGGCCAAGATCCTTGAAGGCGAAGAAGGCGCGCGCCTGCGGGAGCCAATAGGGGCTGATCGCGGCCGCCTGCCGCTCGAACGTGACATCCGCGGGCTTATGCGCAAGCCACTTGTTCAGAAGCGGTTCCAGATGAAAGCAATGTGGACAGCCGTACCAGAACACCTCCTGCACGAGGATCTTGGGTCCTGGGGGCACGGGTTGCGTGGGACTTACCCGAACATATTCCATGCTCTCGACCACGCCGGCCTGCGCTGCCGTCATCACTAATGGCAGGACCAGACCCACGACCAGGGCCAACTGTCTCCTCATCACGCTGTCTCCTTTAGAACATATGGGATGGTACTGTCCCCATTGTAGCCGCTTTTCTCTTGCCAATTGATGCGCCGCGCGGCCTGAAACCCGCCTTTCAGGATAGTACGGGTACCGGAAGCGTCTTATACTGTCCGGGTCACGAAACCGACCGCCGGGTAGGTGGTGGGTGCGACCTCGAAAACGCCTGTAGGCACTGTATCGCGGCCGATCCCTCTGAAACAGGGGTCTACCAGAACGCGGCTTGCAGGCAAGTCGCGCCGAGGGCGACGAACGGAGCCCCGGGTCGGGCGGGTGACGCCAGGCCCGTATGATGCGCCGTGAACCTGGGCGATCTCTGTGGCGGAAGAGGATGTCGGCTATCCTATATAAAAAAGCCGAGTGTTCGGAGATTAGGGAAATGACGAGCAAATCCAAGGTCGAGCTGGCAGAGTTCCTGACCCACCAATACCTGTGCGAGTCGCTCACGATCAAGGAGGTCGAGACGCTGCTCGATTACACGGAGCTCGTACAGTTTCGCAAGAACGATACGATTGCCGACATAGGTGAGGTCGGCGAGGCCCTCTACTTCGTGGTGAAGGGCGAGGTGGCGCTCTATTACGACGATGGCGGCCAGGAGAGCGAGGTCGGACGCATGACCGAAGGTGAGCTCATGGGCGAAATGTCGTTTTTCGACCGCAAGCCGCGCTCGGCGCGCATGCGCGCCAAGTCCGACGACACACGCGTACTCTTACTGTCGCGCGCCAAATATAAGCGTATCCGCGTGGAACACCCTTATATCGCGGTGAATCTCCTGGAACATGCGGTGATCAGCCTCGACCATCTGTTCCGGCGCGTGAGCAACGATGTGGCGCTCTTTTCCCAGTACATCCATGGGGGCGGCGTCAAGAGGTAGTCCCCAGGGCAGTAAGCAGGCGGCCGTGCAGGCCCGCGAAGCCGCCGTTGCTCATGATGAGCACATGGTCGCCAGCGTGGGCATCGGCCACCAGACTCGCGATCAGATCCTCGTGCGTAGAAGAGACGTGGGCGTGGCAATCCGGCCCCCCCGTGACCGCCGCCTCGACATCCCAACCGATGTCCGGCGGGGCATAGATGTAGATCGCATCGGCCGCGGCAAGCGAGGGACCAAGGGTCTCGCGGTGCACGCCCTGACGCATGGTATTGGAGCGCGGCTCCAGGACGGCGAGGACCCGCGCCGGCGCCACCCGCGCCTTCAGGGCCTCGATCGTGGCCCTTATAGCGGTCGGGTGGTGCGCGAAATCGTCATACACCGTGACACCGCGCGCGCTCCCGAAGACTTCGAGCCGTCTTTTCACGCCACGGAAGGTCGCAAGCGCGCGCAAGGCCGTCTCGGGGGCGACCCCGGCGAAACGCGCCGCGCTCAAGGCCGCGAGCGCATTGGCCACATTGTGGCGGCCGGCGAGTCCCCAGCGCACGGTGCCGAGCTCGACGCCACGCAAGCGCACCCGGAAGGCACTACCATCGGGCGCCAACAACTCCGCCTCCCACCCGTCGGATCTCGAGAAATACTCGATGGGCGTCCAGGCGCCCGCCGCAAGCACCTCGGCGATGGCCGGGTCGGTACCATTCGCGACGATCAGCCCAGTACCCGGCACGATCCGCAATAAATGCTGAAACTGACGGGAGATAGACGCTAAATCCGGGTAGATGTCGGCATGATCGTACTCCAAATTGTTCAAGATGACGGCCCGGGGCCGGTAATGGACGAACTTGGCGCGCTTATCGAAAAAGGCCGTGTCGTACTCGTCGGCCTCGACCACGAAGAAGCGCGACTCCGTGAGCCGCGCGGATACCCCGAAATCCTGGGGCACGCCGCCGATCAGAAAGCCGGGTTCGAGTCCCGCCTCCTCGAGGATCCATGTCACGATGCTCGTGACCGTGGTCTTGCCATGGGTGCCGGCGACGGCGATGACGAAGCGGTCATGCAGGACGTGCTCGGCGAGCCACTGCGGCCCCGATACATAGGGGATACCGGCGTTCAGGACCTCCTCGACCGCCGGATTTCCCCGTGACAGGGCGTTGCCGATGACGACGAGATCGGGGGCCGGCTGCGGGAGCCTGTCGTAGCCCTCGGTCAGGACAATGCCGCTCGCCCGCAACTGATCGCTCATCGGGGGATAGATCCCGCGATCGGACCCCGTGACATCGAAACCTGAGGCCCGCGCCAACAAAGCGAGCCCCCCCATGAACGTGCCGCCAATTCCGAGAATATGGATGCGCATCAGCTTTTAGGAAGAGGAAAGAGGGTGATCAGGACCCAGCCGCTCAAAAAAATGCCTGTCAGGGTCATGAGTGCACTCAAGACCAGCGGCAGCTCGAGCGCGTGCCAGAGGATCTTGGTGACGATCGCTGCAAACCAGAGCGCAAGCGCGATGGCCAGCACTTCGGACGCCACGGCGCCAAAGCCGTGTCCGAGAGAGAGCGGCCAGGTGATTAGGTTGATCAGGACATTACTCCCGTAGATCGCGGTCATGGTCTGCCCGTAGCGGATCCAGAAACGACGGATGGCGATAAAGAGCCCGACCCAGAGACCGAGCAGCGAGGTCTGGGCGGTGGCGAAACTGAGCCGCTGCATGTTATGCGAAAAGCCCGTGTCCACCAGATAATTAGTCAACAAGGCCAATACAGCCACCAGCACCAGCAGGGCGCGGGAGGCCGGCAGATCCTGCGGGCGCCCCGACAAAAACCCGATATCGAGAAACAGTTTGAGCAGTGCCCGCATCTAGGGGCACGCACGCAAGGGAGGCACGGGCGAGGGCGGTAGCATAGGGACGGATAATAAACTGCTTCGCGGCTGGAAGAAAACGCCGTATCCCTCTACACTGGCCGACCCATGACTGAACTTCTGACAGGCGGTACCGCGCTTGCCGCCTTGAGCGCGGCGATCGCCGCGTCGCCCTGGACGGGCCTCGATACCGAATTCGTCCGCGAACGCACCTATTACGCCAAGCTCTGCCTGATCCAGACGGCGACGCCGGACGGCATCGTGCTCACCGATCCCTTGGGCCTCGATATCAGGCCCCTGGGTCAAGCGCTCGCGGGCCCCGGCGTGAAGATCCTGCACGCCGGCCGCCAAGACCTGGAGCTCCTCCTGCAGGAAACCGGCGTCCTGCCCGCGCCACTCTTCGACACGCAGATCGCGGCGGCTCTCGTGGGCCATGACGAGCAGATCGGCTACGCCAATCTGGTGGCGAAGCTCCTCAAAGTGGAGCTCACCAAGGACGTGACCCGCACCAACTGGGCGGCGCGGCCCTTGAGCGAGCGGCAGCTCGCCTACGCGCAAGACGACGTGCGCTATCTCGATACCCTGCGCGCAGCCCTCCTCGGCGAGCTCGAACGACTTGGGCGCGTGGCGTGGCTCCTCGAAGACTGCGCTGCGCTGAATGACCCCGCGCTCTACCGCTTCTCGCCCGAGCAGTTGGTACGCCGCTATCGCCAGGGGTCCGGGCTCTCCACGCCAGCCCAGGGCCTCTTTCAGGCGCTGCTGCTCTGGCGCGAGGAGGCGGCGCGCCAGGCCGATCTGCCGCGCACCTGGGTGCTCGCCGATGCAGTGCTCGTGGACCTCGCAGCCCGCCCCCCGAAGGCGCGCGCCGACCTGGAACACCGACGAGGACTGGACGAGCGGCAGATCCAGCGTTTGGGCGATCGGCTACTGACCGTCATCCACGACGCCCCCGACCGGCCGACCCATCCGTGGCCCGCCGCCCGCCTGAGCCCCGAGGAAGAGGGCGTCTATCAGGCGCTTACCACCCTTATTGATGCGCACGCCCAGACGCTCGGCATCCAGCCGGGGGTCATAGGCTCGCGCCGCACCCTGAAAGAGATCGCACAAGGGGCGTCTCCCGGGAATCTCGCCCAAGGCTGGCGCGCCGACGTCCTCGAAATCGAGGGCGAGCGGCTCATGACAGAGATCGCGGAGCACCATGCCCACGCTTCGTGACGCGGCCTTTCTGATGGGCGCCCCGTCCGTGCGCGACCTGCCGCCCGACACGGGCGCCGAGGTGGCCTTCGGCGGCCGCTCGAACGCCGGCAAATCCAGCGCCTTGAATGCGCTGACCGGACAGACGGGGCTTGCCCGCGTGAGCAAGACACCGGGGCGCACGCAGCAGCTGAATGTCTTTGCGCTGTCGCGGGATCACCGCCTGATCGACCTCCCGGGCTACGGCTACGCTAAAGTGCCGCAGGCCCTGCGCCATACCTTCCTCGCGCTCACGACCGCCTATCTTGAGGAGCGCCGGAGCCTGAAGGGCCTCGTGCTCCTGGCCGACATCCGCCAGGGCCTGAAGGCCGAAGATCACGCCCTCCTCCAAAGCCGGGTCGATGTCCCGATCCTGGTGCTCCTCTCCAAGGCCGACAAGGTCAATCGCAACGAGCGTCACCGCCTGCTTCGGGAAATGGCCCAGGTGGCCCCTGAGACCGCCTATCTCCTGCCCTTTTCGAGCCTCTCGCGAGAAGGCCTGGAGGAAACCCAGGAGACCGTTTTGAGCTGGCTCGGCCTGGGACCGGCCGCGGCAAGGGACGCGTCAAACGACCCTTGAGGCCGCCTGCCAGGGCCTCGGCCTCCTCAATCCGCTCCGTCCGGAACCCCTCCCGGCTGCCTGTCCAAGGGTGGCCAGGCAAGCGCAAGCGCCTCATCCAGATCGGCGGGCGGGTGGATCCAGCGGGTCAATATCTCGGTCTTCAGGGCCTTGGCATCCGGGCCGATGGTCTGTAGACGCCGCTCCCAGCCTACCGTGACCAGGGCGTCCTCGGGGCCCAGATCGAGACAGGTGTTGTAACGCGGCTGCGCATAGGGGACGAGGTCCCGTCCAAAAAGAAGATTTACGGCGTTATGACCCGCAAACTTCCCTTGAGGGATGGCGTGCTGGCAGGACATAAGCGCACTGCGATTCGCGTCGGTGCGCGCCCAGGACACGTCGCCTGCGGCCAGGACCTCCGGATGCTCCGGCAACCGCAGAAAGTCGTCGACCGCCAGCCGCCCCAGGGCATCCCGAGGGCCCGAGAACGCGGCCGCAAGAGGGCTTGCTCTCAACCCAGTAGCGAGAATGACGGTCGCAGCCGGCACGACCGTGCCGTCCTTAAGCCGCAGCACGCATCCTTCGTGGTGGACCACCTCCTGGCCGGCATGGACTACGATACCGAGGTGCCGCAGGCGGTCCCTGATGTATCGACCCGCCTCGCTTTCATAATCGAGGCCGACCTCGGTCGCCCGGTCGATGAGGTGGACGGCAAATTCCGGGGCCTGGGGCGCCAGCGCTCGCAACCGCTCAGGGAGCGCCGTTACGACCTCAAGGCCGGTAAGACCGGCGCCGATCACGGCCACGGTCCGAGATGCCTCCGTGGGGAAACCCGTGTCCGCAAGTGCGCGCAGATGCTGGTGCAGGACATCAGCTCCCGTGAAGGTGTCGACATGGAACACGCGATCCGCGCCAAACACAGCGGGGACCGATAAACTGCTGCCCGTGGCCAGGATCAAGGCATCGTAATCCATGACACGCCCGCGGGCGAGATGGAGCCGCCGCGAGACCGCCTCCGCTTCAAGAATCTCCGCAGTAACGACCTGGATGCCAAGAGGGGTCAGCCAGCGCTCGAGAGGGACGCGCGCGGAGGTAACCTCGGCCTCATAGAAACGGGGGCGGATGCCGTGATAGGCATCGCGATTGATGAGGGTTATGAGGGTATCGGGCCGCCTCCCAAGGGCCTCGGCCTGCCGCACGGCGCTCAAGGCGCCCCAGAATCCGGCGAAGCCGCCGCCGGCGATAACAAGATGAGGCATAGTCTCTCCTTTCTCAGCGAATGCGGATCGCTGTTATCCGAATTTAGATCAAAAAATTTGGCTAGTCGCCCGACGCCTCCTGCGCAAACCAGCGGACGATCTGCTCGCGCTCCGATGCCGGGACCTTGCGGCCGACCTCTCCTGCGAGCCACGCCAAGGTCTTCGCGCCGAGGGCGGCCTTGATACCTGCCTCGGCCTCCATCATGACCTGATGAATCGCACAGGGCCCCTGTGTTATCCACTCGGGCTCGGGCCGCCCTCGGCGAATCGCACTTTTCATGCGGATGTTCCAGCACTCGAACAAGCGGATCTCGCCCTCGACGGCGACTGCCACATCCCAGAACGTGATCCGCGCCGCGGGTCGTGCCAGCTCATAGCCCCCCTTGGCGCCAAGCGCGGACCGCACGAGCCCGGCTTTCTTCAGCTTGGTGAAGATCTTTGCCAAGTAGGTCTCCGACACGCCCTGGAAACGCGCAATGTCGCCCACGGCGAGGCTGCGACCTGCCGGCGGATCGGTGAGATAAAGCAGACAATGGAGAGCGTATTCGACACCCTTCCCGAGCGTGGCCATAGTCTTGAGAATAACCGATAAACACGATCCGGAAAAGCGTCTTTGGCTCGTAATACTCCAAGGACTCACGACCTCGAGACGGTATTAAGGCACGAAGCCGTTGGAGCGGGTGCGTGGGCCAGATTTGCTGGCGCACCGATTCCCAGAGCCCAGGCAGCTGTTTGCAACTGCCGCCTCACAGTGGCGCCTTGATCTTCTGCTGCAGAGAGTCCACCAGCTTGCGGACTCGGGTGGTCGGATTGTCGGCGCCACCTTCCTCGGCTTCTTCAATCCACGCGCCGCGTGCGGTTTGGCGATACCCCATTGGCGATGAAGCGCGCCAAACGTTCCCGTGTTTCCTTTCCTGCCATTC